>PBKH01000079.1 GCA_002721375.1 Verrucomicrobiales bacterium | reverse complement strand
AGAAATTCGCGGACAAAAAATTGACGAGCGACTTAGATAAAATGGGGTGATCCGGGTCTATATTGATCGCTTACACAGCATCCAGTTTAAATTCTTTCGTATACCGCTTTCTTCCGGCCATTTACTTTCTCCAGCTAAGGTTCAATTATATCCTTAACTGGACTGGTCAACTCAATTAAACCACCTCATTCAGACTATCTCCCCGTGATAAGAGAATTAATTGGTGTAGTAGTGAGTGAACCTTTGTTATATGCAGAGTGGACAGAGGACGACTTCGAATTCTTTTCAGAACAAATGAAGTTTGACTTCGACGACATTAGCGAAGATTTTCCCGACTAGGAGCTTAGTTACTTCTGAGTACAAATAGGAGTAACAATATGCAAGACAAAAAAACTAGCATCATCCGAAAATACAAAAGGCAATCGAGATCTCCTTTTGTAGGTGATGATTCAACCATATTGCTTTTAGCAAATTTAGAAATTGAAGATGAGGACTTACGGCTTGATTTCCAGCGATATATCTACTTACATCGCAGTGAAACAGGCCAATGGCTGGGGATATCACTTAGCTCTTCATTAATTGATGAATTATCTGATGGCAAAGGTAAATATCGAAATCACCGCGAAGCGCTGACTGTTCTACTGAGATACCACGAAGAGATAACAAACTTTCTTCGGAACTTTTCTGATGATGTAGAAAGTATCTTTGGCATTGACGCTGAAACGTGGATGATTGCATGTAAAGCGCGATGGCGAAAGATACTTAAGTAACTTAATGCAGCTCAATTCGAGCTGCATTTTTTATTTGAAAAATATGTTCGGTGGCGATTTTTTTTGTAGGTCATCTTAACCTCGTGATAGAGGCATGAAGTTATGGAATTGTATGCAATTTAAGTAATGATGAATAAGTTAGATGAGTAGGGCTTGATGAGGTAATATAATCAATTGGATAGGCTATAAGCTCAACAATACGGTAAAGGCTCGTTGTTGGCTTCTGTGCTTGGTTACAAGGAGTAGTAGACATGAATATAATCGATAATATTAACAACCTACTTGGCGATGATTTAAGAGAGACGATTCATCCAGGTAGTAAGTTAAAAATTGCGGCTTCCTTCTTTTCTATTTATGCATTTGAAGCACTAAAGAAAGAACTAACAAACATAGCTGAGTTAGAATTTATATTCACTTCTCCCACATTTTTTCCAAGTAATGCAACTGAAGAAGATTGAAGAAGCGAAAATTGAGTGCGCCAAGAAATTCTTCGAGCGACTCGAACAGGAAGTGGAATCTGACGATGATGCTGAAAAGGTCAAATTCAACATGGTAGCAAGCTACAGCGATTTGCTAAAAGTCGTTGGATAAAACAACAATTTAGGACGAATTAGTGGAAGTTAAAACATGGAACGGTGGGCTTCATGCCCAAGAAGTCAAAGCTATAGAAAGAATTAAGCAAGCATTTCAAAAGCCTAAAATAAAAGATTCAAAGCCTGTACGGGGAGGCTCTTTACAAGACCAATTAAAAAGTATTGGTGGCTCATCGATGTTTCCCTGGAAAGGCTATGCAGGCTTCCGGTACGTCGATACAAAAGGAAATGAAGGCGAGTTTGACCTAGTAATTGTTACCCACTGTAACGTCCTGATTGTTGAGCTAAAAGATTGGAACGGTGCTGATATCAAGTCACACGCTGACAAATGGTACAAGGGTAGCAAGGATATGGGGCGCTCTCCCGTGAGCGTTACCCAGAACAAAGTTTTTCTATTAAAAGATAAGCTAGACAAGGTAAAACACAAACTCACCAGTAAGAAACTGCCTTGGGTTGATTTTTTTGTGGTTATGTGTGGGAACGCTAAATTCCACAACATTTCAGAAAAGGACAAAAAACATACTATCTCTCTCGAAGAGTTTTTAAAGTTTGCAAATGAAGATGTCTTCAATAAAAGATTTAGGCCTTTCGAAAATACTAAAACGTTAAATCTAGATTTTAGAACTCTAGATGGAGTATTTAGTGATGAGTCTACTGCGCCGAAACAGGTTAGCGTTGGAGGTTATAAAGCCAGTGAGCTGATAGATGAACATCCCAAAAAGATCTATAAAGAATTTCATGCAGTCTCTGAATCTTCAAGACAAGATACGGCGTTGTTACGTATCTGGAACTTTGACAATTTCGAAGGAGTAAAAGGAAGAACGCCTGAGGGTAGATTCGAAATTGTATCGCGTGAAAAACAAGTCTTGCAGTACATAAAGCACAAGAATAATGAGTTGTATAAAAATTGTTTGAGGGCGTTGTCTAGTCTTGAAAAAGATAATGTAACGACGGAGTATAGCGAACTTTATGAGATCCCATCGCACCATAGTCGGTTTAATGAATTTATTATTAAATATGCTGACAACTACAGTGAGATTGATCGGGTAAATATTGTAAAGCTATTAATTGCTAAATTTGCAGATCTGCACAAAATTAAGGTCGCACACAGAGATTTAGGGGATCACAGTATATGGTTATCCCCTAGCAAAGAAGTCGCATTGTCTAACTTTATATCCGCTTATTACCAGCCAGCGGGAACAGTTGGAGATTATCGTCAACAGCTTTCTGTAAATGATCTTTTTGATACATACAACCCTAATCAGACGCCATTCCAGAGTGATGTTAACAGTCTAGCAGTTATGGCTTGGCATATTCTGAATGGAAAGCGAATTTCTGTTAAGAGTTGTGAAAGTTTAAACGAAGAGATCGCTAATTCAACGGCATGGTACTCTGCCGTATTGCAGCAAGCGCTGAGAGAGGATTGTTTTACTAACGCCGACGAGTTTTTTGATAAATTTTTTGAAGCAGATCCTAATTGCGAAACCTCTTTTGACTTTGATGTTGCGGAGTTAGAGCCTTATATAAAGCAGGTTAATCACACTAGAGTTTACAGAGACGACTTTTTTATCTTGGAGAATGACGAAAAAGAAGTTTATGAGTCGGATGGGCATATAGTAAAGGCTTGGTTGAACATTCTACCAAGTTCGAATAACCCTGCTCTTTGTTTTAAAGTGCTCAATTTTTTAAAGCAACTAGAAGAGCTACAAACAATTTCTCCAGAATATATTCCGACTATTAGGGATTTCGGATTAGCTCACAAATCAGCTAGCTTATACTTAGTTACCGATAAAATTGACGGTAAACATTGGGGAAGCCTTGAGGTCGAATCTCATAAGAAAATTGAACTTATAGAAAGTTTGATTAAGGTCATTGAGCATCTACATGGCCTCGGCATTAGTCATGGTGATTTACATCCCGAGAACGTACTACTTCAGCAGACTGATGAAAGCATCAAAATCTACTTGATCGATATTCCCGATTTTTCAGCTGACATTAATGAGGTGAAAAATAATCGATACAGCCCTGAATACATTGATAATTCAACACCGTTTGAGCGAGATAACTTCGCTGTTATACGAATGGCATCAGAACTACTAGGCATTTCGTGGGGAAAGGAGTCAGAAGACTATTCTTCAATAGCAGATTGCATTGTTAAAGAATTAAACGATAGAGAAGCTGGTTTTAAAACTCTGAGTAGGTTTAAAAAAGCACTACATTCAAGAGCAAGTGATACTGGCAACCTAATAGAAGTTACCATTAATAAGCCCTTTGAAGAACTTACTATCTACCCTGACAACGGCAAATTATACGTTCAAGTCTCCAAAGCCAAAGAGCACGGAGATTTGTTTATAGAAATGCATGGAATAGGTGGGATTTTTAAAAGCATCTTTCGAGGTAGAGAAAATACTCTTGGTGTGGGTTTTGAACCTAAACCAAGAAGCTCTGTTATACCGAGTATAATTGACTCATCACAGTTCGTTGTAGATTTTCCAATCAGAATAAAATCAGGCACTACGTCAAAATTAAACAGTCTAACTGTAGCATTGCAGAAAAATGAAGCATTTCAACGAACCAAATCCATCGTTCTAAAGCCTGAAGAAACTACTCACCAAGAACATGGACTTACTGAGCAGCTTAAAGCAGCATTCAAATCGATAGACGATTCTAAATCTACGAAGGATATTGGACTAAACATATCTACGGTTAAGCTTTGGCAAGCAATTATAGACACGGAGACTGAGTCATATCCCTGCATTGAAATGACGGGTGAAATCGTTGAAGTAAAAGAAACTAATGATCAATTGATTATCCCTTACTCGTCTGATGTAGATATTCTTGGGAAGTTTAGAAAAGATGACACAGTTGAAGCGTTAAAGATCGAAGGCGAAAAGGAAATCTTTTTAGGTGAGGTAATTTTAAAAAACTCTGCGATGAATGAGGTTCGAGTAGGGCGCGTCAGACCAATTACTCGGGCATTAAAAGATGGAGAAGTTGTTTACTTTAGGACAAAGCAGGATAAAGCTTCATACACTAAGCGAAAGGCTGCACTAGAGAGGCTATTAGATAATGAGGGAGTTATCAGTCGATTGACTGAATATTTTGATCCTAATTGCTCACTAACAGCAACTGAATATCCTGTAAAAGTTACGGACAGTGATTTTGCTCGCTACGATAGAGAAGATGATCATGGCAACAAAATAAGTCTGAATCTTCAACAAAGAAATGCATTCCAAAATATTATCCAAAACGGCCCTTTATCTATGTTGCAGGGGCCGCCTGGGACGGGTAAAACTGAGTTTATTGCAGCATTTGTCCACTATTTGCTAGAAAAGCAGAACGTAAAAAGAATTTTACTAGTTAGCCAATCACATGAGGCGGTTAACACCGCAGCAGAAAGAATTCGTTCCCATTGTTCAAGACTCGATACTTCCATACAGGTCGTTAGATTTAGTAATAGCGAAAGAGCTGTTTCTGATGGTTTAAAAGATGTGTACTCAAATGCCCTTGTTTCTGAAAAAAGAGCATTGTTTCATGCCGAGTTGAAACAACGTGTCGAAGTGTTATCGACTCCATTGGGTTTAGATGCTGAGTATCTATCTACATTAGTAATCGCTCAAGTAAACCTTTTTAAGCAGATTGATGCATTTGCTAACGCAATGAAAAGCTTCTCATCTCAAGAGGATGAAGAAGATAAACGTTCGCTGAAGATGATTATTTCTGAATTGGATCAAAGTATTAGAAGAAGTCTTATAGATGATTATCGTCTAGTATTCGAAGAAAAAAGAGATATACGGGAAGCCAAACAAGAAATAATCAATAAGCTTAATCACGATTTTTCTGTACGGCCTCATGAAGCCAGGAAAGCGGTAGCCCTAGCTAATATTTCAATCGATATGTTGGACGTGTTGGATACAGAAAAGGCTAATTACGAAGAATTTTTTGCTCGTTCTAGGCAGCTTGTAACCGGAACCTGTGTTGGTATTGGACAAAGATACATTGGAATTGCTGCGAATCAGTATGATTGGGTTATCATTGACGAGGCGGCTCGCTCAATTGCTAGTGAGCTTGCAATTGCGATGCAGTCAGGAAAACGGATTTTGTTAGTTGGTGATCACCGACAACTCCCTCCTTTATACCAAGAACCACATAAAAAGGCATTGGCACAAAAGCTAGGCATAGATAGCAGAGAAACTGATCTGGATGCGGTTTTGCAAAGTGACTTTGCTCGCGCATTTGAGTCCAGTTATGGAAAGCAAGCTGGTGCAGCACTTTTGACCCAATATCGTATGGCAGCTCCAATAGGAGATTTAGTCTCTTCATCTTTTTATGATGGTGATTTGAAAAACGGCGAAAGAGCTATTCCTGATATATATGGGAATGCGCCAAGAGAGTTGCAAAATACCGTGACTTGGTTGGATACCTCAAACCTTGGTTCTAAATGCTACCACCAAGATGATAAAGGTGTGAGTATATATAATCGGTGTGAAGCTGACATTATTATTAATTTATTAAAAGATATCGCGCAAAGAAGACATTTTAAAACTTCCCTGCAAAGTGTTGTTAAAGAAAATGAAGCGGCGATTGGCGTCATTTGCATGTATGGCGAGCAGAAAAGGCTTATTCGAAAGAAGTTTAATGAATTGGAGTGGGATGAGGATTTCAAAAAACTGGTTAAAATTGACACTGTTGACAGCTACCAAGGTAAAGAGAACCGAATCATCATTTTGTCAATTACTCGATCAAGTAGAGACATGAAACCACGATTTTTGAAGACTCCAAATAGGATTAATGTAGCTCTATCCCGAGCAATGGATCGTTTACTCATTATTGGTTCAAAGCATATGTGGCAAAACCGGAACAGTGACCTACCGCTTGGAAAAGTCTTGAGTTTCATTGAATCGAAAGATTTAAGTGATGGCTATTCCATCATGATCTCTAACGTTCAGTAAAAGGAGTTTAAGAATGTACGAAGATCTTCACCTCGCTTTTCACGAGATTGATTTTATTGTTCCTGTACACAGATTTAATATCCAATATTCTTACGTTACAAAGGAAAGGCTTTCATTCATCCGAGAATTCGTTCTGAGGATTGTTCAGCTTTCCCCACTAAAGCCAAATCAGATAGCGACTTATTTGGGCTTAAATAAAGAAGAACTAAATGAAGCTCTATCTGACTTAATGAGCACGGGGGATTTAGAGATATCAGAATCAGGTGACATATTATTGACACCACAGTCGGAAGATTACTTTGAAGATTTAGGTAAGTTACCTAAAACATCGTCTATCATGGAGACATCATCAATTTTGTCATTCGAAATCGGTGGGTTTAATTGTCTTGGTTCAAGAAGGATTAGGGATAACTGGAAGTTCGGTATTGCTTTGAATGTTGATAATGAGATTGTTGCAAATAGCGCCAATCACGCAAAGACGACTTTTCAAAGAAAGTTTTATCAATATTACGATAAAGAATGGCTCAAAGGGATGAAATCTGACAGTAACGAAAAGCCTACAATTTACAGTTTTGATTCTGTAAATAAGCTAGGTCAAGACTCTCTTAGGTTGACTAACTTATTTAAAATTGATTTAGAGGGTAATCCGCTAGAGCGGGATGACTATGAATCGCTTGAAAACTCTAACGAGGTTAATAAGCTGGTTACAAAGGCGCTGTCTATTGATGGGAGTCGAACTAACATACCTGAAGTGGCTGAAGCAATGAAAGCTATCGGAGACAATTGGACAGTACAATTTTTCAATAATTCTTCAATTGATGTACCCGCTTTTACAGCTAAAAGAGCTGAGTCAGAGATGAACCCCAAGATTCCTCTACCATTAGTGGGGCCTGCTTATACCAAAGAAAATTGGAAATTGGTATTGGAGTCTATCAAAAAGGCCAATGAAGTCAGTAAAAAATCAAACAATCCAAAAGTTTCACGCCTGACTTGGATCGCTCCTTCAGATAAATATTGGGGAAAAAGCTCAAGACTGAAAACCGTAATAGATGATCTGAAAAATTTTGCTAACACAAGGTCTAAGAAACCTCAAAAGCTGTATGAAGCAGAAATTTTCTTACCCGTACCAGATACTAACGATAAACAGGCAATCAGACGCTGGTTAAATGACTTTGGCAAAGAATCGGCCTTTATCAAAGGACTATTAGAGGGCTTTTTGAATGGGTGTGTTGAAGTGATTTTCATGGAAGATCAATTTGTTACAGTGCTTTATCACTTGACCAAGCCAGACCTTTTACCTGTAACTATGCCAGTAGGATTTATGTCAAAAGATAAATCCATTGTTAGAAAAATCCAATCGTTGGTTAATGATTATGTTGATGGAATGAGATCATTTGACCAGCCTAATAATTTGGGGTCATTAGCACTAGTATAAAGGATGTAACTTATGACAATAAATTTTGCTGAGTTGTTCGAAGAGGCACTAAGAAAACTAGAAGATAGACCTGGCACAATTGTGAAAGGAACGGTTGTTTCAATTGATAAAGACGTCGTACTTGTTAAAGCGGGTCAAAGATATGAATCCTGCATTCCCATTGATCAATTTCGCGATAGTGAAGGGCGTGTAAATCTGAAAGTTGGAGATGAAGTAGATGTTGCCCTCGATTTTGATTCAGATGGGTTTGGAGACCTCATTCTTTCTAGAGAAAAAGCGAAAAGGCATGAGGCTTGGGTCAATATAGAAAAATCACTTGAGGAAAAAACTCCAGTTAAAGGAGTGATTACAGGCAGGGTGAATGGTGGGTTTACGGTTGAGGTTAACAGCATTCGGGCCTTTTTACCTGGTTCAAAGTCGGGTATCCCAATGGGAGACAGTAGTCCACTAGAAGGTAGAGAGTTGGATTTTCAAGTTATTAAAGCAGATGCAAAGAGAAATAATGTTGTTTTATCAAGGTTTGGTTTTGAAGAAAAGAAAACTGAAAGACCTCCCAGAATAGCAATTGAAACTTTAAGTGCTGGGCAAATTATCCGTGGGTTCGTGAAGAATGTTACTGATTATGGTGCCTTCATTGATATTGGTGGTATTGATGGTCTCCTACATAAATCTGAAATGAACTTACAGGTAAAAGGAATTAAATCTCCTTCAGAATTACTACAGGTTGGCGATGAAGTGAATGTCGTTATAAAACGACTTGATATCCAAAGTAAAAAAATTTCATTAAGTATAAGAAGTCCAAAAGACGTCTGCTGGGAACTAGAGCGTGAAAACTTCACCCTTGGTCAAAAGGTGACAGGAAAAATAATAGCAAGTTTAGATGATTATTATGTTCTCGATTTAATGAATAATGTACAAGGCCGAATTAAATCAACAGCAGAGCAAGATATTCAACTTGGTAACGAGATCGAGGCTTTCGTATCAAGTCTAAATGATGAAGAAAAAGTAATAGAACTGACTTTTACAGACAGAAACACTTTATCATTCTCTGATATCGCTGGTTTGCTGTGAAAATTTTACAGTTAAAGGTGAAGTGGACAGATAGCGTAGTGTATTTTTTGTGGTAAAGGTTGCCCTTGTTCACTTTTTCTCTCTACATGTGCTTATAAATAAATGAGGATTTGAAACTTTAACTGAGGGCGCTCAAACATCACTTCGTAAACTGCCAACCCGCGAATTTCCTAGAATCCGCAACGTGATTGGATGCCAACGAAGGTCTCCGGCTGCTTACAAAGCTTTTATAGCAGTGAAGGGCTAGCGCTAGGCTCGCTAGTTGATATGTCAGCACGAATGCGCTGTCTGGCTTATCTGATGATCGGCAGAGCAAAGAAAATAGAAAGCAGACGTTCTTATGTCTGCTTTTTTCTTTTGTGCAAAAATTTCCCTCTAGCGAGCTTAGATATCTTTAGGACTAACTAATGGTATCAACATGAAGATCACAAAAGAGATAGCGTTTAACACACTTATTAAATTTTCAAAAAATAGCATGACACTAGGGTATATATTCCTCGCGTTTGCACTGTTTCCATTTTGGCATGAGATAGTCGCTGTATTGCTAGATTGGAAGCCTGCTGCTGAAGCAGATTTTGAGTTGAATAAGTATTTTTATTACAACTGTGTGTGTATAGCTGCGTCGCTATTTTTCGCACTGTCAGCAGGTATTGTTCTACGATTTATGACAGACGAATAAAGCGATTTTACTGACGGGCATTCTATGCCCGTTTTCTTGTTCCACGAAAGTTACCATTAGTCGTTCTTAGTTACTTATGCGGGTCATAAGCAACTTAGGAGGACAAATGACTAAGCAACAACTCGTAATCATTGCATTAGACATGATTACTAAATTTTTGATGAGCATCGGGGACGTAATTTTTGTTATTTGGATATTTCAAATTATAACTGGGTTTGAGCCACACAGCACCTATCCGTTCGTGGGGATTAAAGGGGCGTTATATATACTTCTAATATATCTATTCGCTCTCGCAATCTACCTACAAGAGAAACGGCTTCGTAAAAAACTTCATCAATAAATATTAAGAGCACCGCAAGGTGCTCTTTTTCTTCCGACAATAACTTATCGATAAAATGTCTGCTCTATTGTGTCGATAAATTTTGTTCTATAGATGATTTTTTCTTGGAGTTTTTTGGCATCAGTTTCACTTAGCAGAGGCCGTTTCGTTTTACGATCATAACGATGAGGCATCTCCTCAAACAGCTGTTTGTGGAAGCGTTGTGTGTCGTTATTAATCTTTTGAGAGCAGGGAATAATGAAGACTTTATCGTAAAGTCTATTTCCACCTAGCATTGCGTCACGCAATTTGAGTAACGTTTTTTCGTGTTGCAGCTTCCGCTTGAATGACGCTTCTAGTTCAACAGCAGCTACTTCGCCATTGGCTAGCCGTACCAACGCATCGACATTTTTTATGTTTGATGAACTGTGAATTCGCTTAAATTCAAGTTCAGTTAAATAACCATCCCATAGAGGTTTTGGGATGCCATCCTTTGTTTGATTTTGCAATCCCAGGCTTAGTACAAAACTCATAATTGAGTCGTGCATGATTGCATTCTGATTAACCTGAGTGATGGGTTCTTGCGCAGAACGGAACGGGACGTCTATTCGCATCAGATCTGACGCAAACTTAGCACCAGAATGGGTTAGTACATATATACGCCCATCGGCTGCCCTATCTGTTTCTGCAATAGATAGAAAGCCTTCTTTCACTATTCTATTTAGAGACTCCAAAACTTTGTGCCGCTTAATCTGCCATATTGCTTGGCACGTAATCGCAGATACAAAGCCATACCTTGCGGCAAGAAGTATCGCTAAACATTTTTTTTCTCGGCCTCTGTGAACGGCATTGGTACTTTTTTTAAATCTCATGTCGATATCGAAGTGTGTTTGACAGCGGTCTGCGTTTTGAAAGGGTGTGTTTGTGTTTATCATTGTGTTCCTTGTTTATTAATTGAGAAGCTATAAAGGAACAGCTAATGCAAAATTTAAGTGTTAAAGGATCGCTTTCGGGTTTTTAACAGGGAGTTTCTTGAACTCGCTAACGCCCACTGAGGCTCCCTGTTTATAACCCACCTGAAAAAGGGAAGCTCACAACGTTCGTTGTGAGCGTAAACGCTTATAGTGCCCGTCGCTGCTGATGTTGACGTTCGTCAACGCAGCGACTCTACGACGCATTCGCGTCTAGCACTAACGCTTAAGGCGCATGTTCCCGTGCTGCGCACTACCCCCCATTCTGCACACTTCTATCTTTATATTTCATACACAGCTATTCGTTGCGCTAGCGTTGCTTGCGGCAAGGGGTTTGATTCATAGCGCTTTCGCCCTATTCATCAAATTTTGCTAGGGCAAAACAAAATAGGGGGTAGTTCGCAACTGCGAACATGCGCCAGCTTCAAAAGAAAATGTGCTTCGCAATTTTCTTTTGAAGCGAGCTATTGAGTTGTTTCACAACTGCTTTTTTGCACACAAACTTTTAGTTTGTTGTTATCACTTTGCTTTGCAACTAGTAATTCATGCTTCCCAAGCATAATCAGACTTTATTTAAAAAATTTTTTTGAAGGAGAATATTCATGTCGAGTCTGGCTTCTTAAGTAGAAGCCGCAAACTTTAACTAGTAAAACTATGATTAGGAAAAAGGTATGAACTAAAAATGTAACAGGGTTTCAGCAACTGAGAGCTGACTAGTTTTGCGTGGCGGCTAACGCTCTATGAACGAAGACTCGACATCTTTAATTTACTAATGAATTGCAATACTACCGCTATGCTGATGGACGTAAAAAGGAAAGGGTTTGCATTAGGGTTATTTTTCATTAACGTAATTTTGTGCTGATTAAAAAACAAGAGGACAGCACAATGTCATTACTAAGTTATCAATTGTTCGGACACTGCTCGGAAAGCGGTGAAGAGGCTAATACTTCAGCTCTAGATGAGAGTGACTACGATGCGCCTGGAGTTAATGAAGCAACGGGATTACCGCTTTTATCTAGTGGGGTAAAAGGTTGCCCTGGTGCTATCGACGTAGAAGGAAATCCACGCGGCACTGATATGTCAGACCACCTAGGTATCGATACCACGCTCGATATTTGTTCTATGGATACTGATGTGATCGGTGGATGTGATATTCATTCTGACACCGACTGGATGACAGACACAACGTCTATCGATAGTGGATTTGATGATTTTGGAATTAACGACCTGTCAGGGTTAGATGGAGATTGGTAGGTGACTGCATTTCAATTAGCCTTACTGGTGTTATTGCTGCTAGTGGCTTTGGCTATATTGCTAATACCTTTTTTTGAACGGTTAGTGGAAGAATATATTAAGACTGACGACTAGTTGAAGTCGTTCATGTGAAGAGCTGAGAAGAATTTGCTAAAACGTAGTAACTCATATCTGAGATTACAGTTTCGGTAAATAGGTGTGCACTGCGTCTGAAAAGCGGCATTGAGACGAATAGCGGACATTGGATATAACTATTGCGACAGACCGCTTCAGACAAGGTCGGTAATTATCTATATTATGCACCAGTGCAAGATAAGCCTCTATGCATTTGCTCAGGTAGTCGAAGCAATTTACACGAAGTGGTTTATTTTTATACTATTTCCTGTGATACATTAGCGGTAATCCCGCTTATATGTTTTTATATGGAAATTTTTATGTATATCAAAAAGGTAACGATAAGCAACTACCGTAGCTTTCGCTCTTTCGAAGCCAAGCTTAATCAGCTAACACTTGTCATTGGTGAAAACGATACTGGCAAGACGAACTTTTTCACTGCACTTTCGTTAGCGTTGAGTGGGAACCAAATAGACTTCAAACATAAACGTTTGAGTGTTTCTGACATCAATAAAGATGCCGTAATTGATTTTCTGACGTCTTTTGTCAATGAAGACACTGAAGAGAATCTGCTCAACAAGATTCCTAAAGTATCAGTAACTGTAGAGTTCGGTGATCCTAAAGATGCTTATGAAACAGCTCTATTAGCCAAGTGGATTGTGGCTGATGGTGATGAAGAAACTTACAAAATCAGATACGACTTTAAGCCTAAAGACGACAAAGACTTGATTGAGGTCGTGAAGAAATCACTCGCTGGTAAAGAATTACACGAGATTAACTGGTTTACTTTACCTGTGGAGCTTTACGACTACCAAATCGTATCTGTGAACAACGAAAAGCCTATCGCATACAGTGACTTAAAACACGTTAGTGTTCATAGCATCAATGCAGAGCGAGATGACTTCTCTGAAAGCAGTTCAATGAAGTCAAATAGCATTTTCACAAAGCTGCTTATGAACACATTAAGCGATGACGACAAAGGTCAGATCAACTCAGCCTACTCTGAGTTTTTTAGTGCTATTGAAAATACTGATACATTCGACAAAGTTATTGGAACTAATGAAGATTTTAAGAACTACGACAGTATTATCAAACAGCTTGAGTGCACTCCTAACCTGCCTAATTTGAAGAACATCTTATCGAACATCACTTTGAAATATGGTGATGAATTTCTGTACCAAAAAGGCTTGGGGCAACGAAATCTCATCTACATACTTATCCTCTTTGCTTACTACAAGTCATGTGGTGATACATTTAACTTGTGCTGCATAGAGGAGCCAGAAGCGCACTTAAGCGTTAACAACCTTCGTTTAGTAAGAGACTTTATCGAGAAAAGCGCAAGCAATAGTGGTTCGCTTGTACAAACTATCATTTCTACTCATAACCCATCGATTATCAACAAACTGAAGATCTCTAATGTTTTGGCGTTTACTGGCGAGAAAGCAATTAATTTGTCCGATACTCCAACAAAGCTAGTTGACTACCTAAGAAAGAGACCTAATTTCGACATACTAAAGCTGCTGTTCGCAAATAAAGTCATTCTCGTAGAGGGGCCGACTGAAGAAATGCTTATCAACACTTATTTGTCTAAACAAACAACCCTCAACGACATTGATGTTATTCCGATTGGTCAACGTGGTTACGCCACTTTCTTAGATATATGGCTCACCTTGAACAAAGATAACCAGATCAAGAAGATTGGTGTTATCCGTGATTATGACAATTCAGATGCAGCTAAAGCCAGACACGATGCATATGACGCAGCACACGATAATGTCACTGTAAGAACAACGACAAATTACACACTTGAAATTGATTTAGTAGAAGCAGAAGACAACCTAGTTTTGCTAAATGGTTTATTCGAAATGGATGGCGACATTGAAGAAGTGTCTAAACACATGATTAACGGTAAAACAGCAAGAATGCTGGATGTCTGTGATGCGATGATTGATGAACATAACCCTCTGGATATTAAATTACCATCTCATATCGCAGAGGTTGTTGAGGCTCTATCATGATCGAAGTCCAAATCGCTGGAGCTGGTGCGGGGAAAACTTATGGCTTAGCTGTATCGTTGATAGAGCATATCAAAGCTTGCGCTAGTCACAAAAAGACATTCGCACTGACATACACAAATTCAGCCACAGCGAAGATAGAGCAAGAGATAATCAAACGACATGGTTTTATTCCGTCGAATCTTTGTATTCAGACTGTCCATAGCTTTTTGTTGAACGAAATCATCTACCCGTTTTCGTTATTCACTCTCGGTGATGTCTACAACGACACATCAATAATGATTTTGCCTCCTCCCAAGTACAAAAATAGCCTTTTTGCACGACTTAGAGAAATAAATGTTATTCATACGGATAATGTATACAACATTGCTAAACAGATTGTTGATGAAACCGTCAGCAAGCACAACAACAAAGCTAAGAAAGCAAGAGTCCAGAGGCTTCTAGCTATTCTAGAGAGTTGCTTTGACAAGATATTCATCGACGAAGTCCAGGACTTAGATGTCGATGCTCTCCGCTTTTTTGAGGTAATGGGCAGCAACAATATTGACGTATACATGATTGGAGATCCAAAACAAGCTATCAAGTACCCCCAAGCACTTGAGACATTCGTTAAAAAAATAGCTCCGAAAGAGTACGCAAATATCTTACCAATCAACAATCAAACCAGACGAGTACCCAAAGAGATTTTAGCTGTATCAAACAACTTCTGTTATGAAGACCAACAGCAGGAATCTCTATCAGAAGTAGTTGGTGAACTAATGTACATAGAATCGGTGGACGAACGATATGACGAGCTACTAACGAATTACATAGATGCAAAACAACTTGTTTGTATAGACCAAAAGAATGGTCGTTATACAACTTCGTCTAAACACAAACACGCATTCCCACGAGAGATTGAGGAAATGATACGTGAGTCTAAACACAAGAAAGACAAAACTTTATTTGTTAAAGCCGCTTTTTCTGACTTTATGGACACTGTCGTCAATGAGGGTAATAAGCGAGCCATACAAAAACTCATTGCTCGGTATTCATTGACCCTTAATAAACAGCACTTCGCCCAATTACATGAGCTGTGCGACTCTTGCTCAAAAGATGACGTTCAATTCAAAGTTCAAAGTATTGACTCTATTAAGGGATTGGATGCCGATACATGTATAATCATACTCAGCTCTAACACCCTGAAATACCTAACCCAAAATGGTATTGGTAAAGCAAATCGTTTTAATAAAGAATGGAAACGGGTTTACGTAGCTCTAACTCGTGCCCAAAAGAGGCTGGTCTTAGCATTGGATCATGACTTACTCGCTAAAGAGGACATGGTGGAAATTAGGGATTCGATAGGTGAATTAGGGTTTATCTATCACGATTAAGAATCAATCTGGCTCACCTTCGTCCTGAAGAGTATTAGAGTGAATTATCCTCCACATCTCGCCTCAAAGCTGTCGTTTCTATTTGACATCGTAAATGTCTGCAATACGTACTAAGACTGTCAGATTTGATTTAGCCCTTTCTTTGAGAATGTCAGGACAAGAGGCAACTAACCAGGTTGTAATAAATTGTGATCAGCTACTACGTTTTAGCGAACTTTGGAAATTATATTTCTGTTATGCTGTGTCATAACGGTCTAAGCACTCAACCTATAAGAATTTTTACACTATCCGACTTAAATTAGGTGTGACGATTTTTTGCTTTGTCACAGTGTTTTGTCACAGAGAAGCGGCGCTACAGGCCGCTAAAATCAATAGGTGGCATCATTGCTACAAGGCCTGTAGGGATTGAAAATCCGCGTGTCCCTGGTTCGATCCCGGGTCGAGGCACCATCATTGAAGCCCTTGCATTTCTGCAAGGGCTTTTTTTGTTGCTGTTTTATAGGTAGTAAATACATCGGATTCAAAATCCGTTGCTAGCGAGGGTGTGACGATTCAAGTCCGGCCTCTGATACCATCCATTAAATTCTTTGCAAGGTTGGGCTCTACCCCATAAAAGGGGAGCGGCATCGATCTTACAGGGTTGATAACATCACCCCATACGCAATAGGCCATTATTCCTATTCGTTAACACCGAGCCGGCGAACGTGGTGTTTTCACAAATCAATTTATTCCAGATTAATGAGTATTGTTTCGGGTCGACCGATTTGGCTATAACACATAGTTTCGGTAAAAACTATTGAGTCGATAAAGGCATACAAGATATCGAGTTCAACTTGAGCTATTTCAGAAATGAGCTCAACAGTTTTCTCAAACCAATCTTTAAGACCTAAATTAATAAAATAATTAGCCTTACTATGTGCTTCCATATATTGCTCATGATTGATAAAAGTGCTCTTCATAAGTGTCAGCAAATCAGTAATGAATGACATTCTTAGAAACCCCGTCATAAACTCTCTCCATGTAATATACTGAATGTCTAGCGCTGAAAGTGCATTCAAAAAACCTGTTAACCTATAAATAATCCTACCAACGAAAGCAGCTGACTTTAAACCATCAACAGGAAGCAATGTGCCTATTACAGTTATAGCTCCTAAATTCAAAAAACCATTAGCTACACTTGCATGTGATCCCGCTAAAGCCGCAGTTAGACAGGAGCTTAATATGACTATAGGGGGCAATTCGCCTTTGCACGGTAAAAACCACGTATCAACTTTGTCTTCTCCTATTTGCAGCCAGCCGTTAGCTTCACTTCCGCCATGGTTACCATGACAGTCAATTATTAGAATTGGGGCTTCATTGTCTTTCAGGGCATTGATGAATTCAGCTTTAGAAGATACATCGATAATATTAAGTTCTACTGTATTATCAATTTCAATATACTGTTTTAATCCAGCTTCTAAAATTTTCCGAAGAGGGTCATTTGATTTAAATGATCTAATTACAGTTACATGTTGAAAATCATCTTTATGCATTGATAAAGTCGTCGAACGAGTTGCCTGCATCAGAAATTGATTTCCAGGTGTAGTATGTATCTTAGAAATCTCATGCGAGAACATCAGTGGAACCTTTCCAAAACGGACCCATTCAATTGGCACATCTGTACATAGGGTCAAAGAATCCGCGTTTTTTTCAACGAAATTCTGAAGTTTTTTCCCGATCTCATCTTTTAATGTCTCGAGGTAGGTACCTAGTTTCTCTTTAAAGTTCGCCTGAGACTTTGGTTTATAAGATGCGTAAAGACTTTCCAACTCTTTTACTTTGCTGACATGGAAATTTATCGAGTTAGGCAATCTGAGAGCAGGTGAACAGTTCGAAATACTTAGACATTGAATTCCGATAACTGTAAACGCAAGTTCAAACTGACGTATTGACAACACCTCTCTTACCACATCGTTTTTGAAGGGTAACGGTGCGCTATCGTCTACTTCAAAGCTTGCGCCTGAATAGGCTGGATTTTTCAAGACTGCATCTAGCAGGAATCTTTTAGCTTTTTTGTCCTTTATTAGTCTTAATATCTGATTCCACCATTGGCTATTGAATTTATATTGGTGTGCGAAAATGCTTGGAGAGTAAATGATTAGATCGGATTTATTGCCAGCTTTAATTCGCGGTAGTTTTGAGAGCATTTTTTCCGCAATATTGACCATTGCGTCAATATACTCACCCTTGTCAAAAGAACCGGGTATTAGACGCACATCGTTAAACTGAAATCCCAAACTAACAAGGGCGGCTTCAGTGGCTTGCGTTACTCCATGAGCCCTAGAGACCCAATCATCCTGTTGAATTTTCCAATTTTTTCTAGGACTGTAATTCTCCAAAAGACTAGTGATTTCTTCAGGAAGTAGAGTTGTGTTACGTATCTCTTCGAATCTACTTTTAATAAGTGAGTCGAATGAAAAAATACTAAAATCATCACCAAGATTTATCTGAGCGCAAGAATCTGTAGATATTGTTATTGGACTATACTTAAACTCACTAACAATTGATTTAACTGAGTATTCTTCACTAGGAAGATAAGTTATGAAAATAAATGGGTGATCTTTCAAAGTCTGAAGGATTTCTACTGCGGACTCAGGGCTCACAAACAAGTAGTTCGGGTCGCTTATATTGCATCTAAATTCAATAAGCTTTTCTTGTGAAAAAAATATCTCAATGGCATCTTGAGGATACAATGGCACCAAAGTTAAAGCTGAGTGATAGCCTTGATTCATCAGCTCAGCAAGAAACCCCTGAAAAGGTGAGTGAATCAATGTCTGATTTGAACTTGGCATGAGGAATACGTTTATGATTGATGTTGTTCCTATGCCAAGATGCATTGAATGTTCCTTTTAAATTGCGCTGAAGTAAATAAAGTTCTTTAATGAAATCACTGTTTGAATTTTTCAATTGAGACAACATTGTGATTTCCTGAATTAACGCCAGCATCGGAGGGTTCGAAGTCAAGTATCCCTCTCAGGAGTACCTTTGAGATACAAAGCTCATTTGCTAGTTCTTGGAAACTACGACCATATACTGAAATGTAGTTTTGTAACGCGTCCTTTACTAACTCAGATTTCTCAATTGGAATCAAATAGTCATCTTTTTCTTTTTTTGCTTCATGCTTTTTTAAAGTTATGACATGGCCCTTATATCTAGATTCAGACAGTAGATCCAACTGACGCGCCCGATACAGAATAGCAGCTTTGCTGACCCCCCACCGCTCTTTTAAAGCAGATAGCATTCGCCAGTCCATGCGGCGTCCAACTTTGAACTCTTGCACAAATGAAAGTCGAGGGAGTAAAAATGCACTTGCAAAACGATTAGCCTGAGATTCCGTTTGCTTACAACCTGTTACAATACCCTCGTGCATTATCAAGTGTCCGACTTCATGTGCAATATCGAACCTTAAACGACCAGGACTATCTTTCGCGTCATTTCTAACAATTACAGGTCTTTTTAAAACACTAGACAAGGCATCTACATCTGCGGATACACCTTCGAAAGAAGTTACAACTGCGCCAGCGCATTCCGCGACTCTAGTCATATTTTCTATTGGACCGAGCCCTAAGCTCCAATGTGTTCTCGCTTTTTCAGCAACTCGCTCAATATCCATCGCTGAACGAACTTCTCCTTCAGATGGAAAGTTCACTTCGGGAAAATTTACGTACTTAGATAAAAGGTTAACCAACCTGATAAAAAGAGCGACGTTCGCTTTAGCTCTAATTCTAGAAGATTGCTTTGCGGTCCGATTACTTCTAAAGTGTATACTTGAGTCGTCAAGTACCCCCATTGGTAATATACCGAAAAAGCCACTCTCAATATTGAGGTGGCTCGCCAGTTCGTGCATTTGTAACGGAGAAGGTGTTCTTACGTCTGTCTCTAGTTGATGAATGTATTGTCTAGTTGTTCCAATTCTGTCGGCAAGTTCAGCTAACGTTAAACCATTCAAAACCCTAGCTAGCTTTAAGTTATCTCCAATAAACATTTCTTTTTCGGTATTTTTATTCATTTTTATCGTGAGTTTTCTTTGACTCATCCGTATTCGGTATACTTGTTTTCGGTGAACTAAGCGAAACTGCTTTTGCAAGTTCTGAATCTATTGATGTCACGTATCCAGACACATGTTCAGAAAGCTTCCAAATACAACTAGGGTCATCATGTCTACTATATCCGACGAAGAAAACTTCATAGTCACGGCTATTATCTTCCTCAGCACTTTGATTGACATCGATAACAAATCGCCATCGAACAGGATTTTCTGATTCAATGTCATTATCCAGTTCATCTTCCCAATTGAATGATGTTTGTTGCTCTCGGGCAAACTTTTTAATCTGTGTTGACTCTGTTTCGCACACAGCAGTTAAAGCCACTTTGGTAGGAGACAAGTAATCATCCCGCGTAAATCGAAAGGGAGCCCCCTCTATGTTCATTACAAGTCGATTACTTGGATCCGTTATTCCCAACCACCAGTGGTCTAGAGCAAGATTCTTCAATCTGTTTTTCTGCCGGTCAAACCTCGTACAGCCAATTGAATAGCCAGAATCAAATTTAGATTGTAGGTCGTCATCTGTGGAAAAACATTCATCTAATAACGCTTGCGCGATAATTGCTAATCGTTCATTTGTGAAGCTAGCCACAAAATCTGATGGTACATTTTCTGACATCTTTTATACTCTACTTGGTGAAATGCTGGGTTTGTCAAGCTATCTTGCGGCATTAACTTAATTCTGTCAAGCAGTTTGGGGGAATTCTTAATTTTGTCAAGCCAGCATCTTGAGTTGTAAATGATGATGTTATATTTCTTTCACTCGTATGAAATAAACACCCACATCCAGCCAGTAATGCAAGAAGTTATCTTCCCATATCTGATACATATCTGTTGCTTGCTCAATAGGAAACACACCGAACAGGTTTTGAAAAACACCTGCATCGAAATCAAAGTCGAGGTCTTTTGCTAGCTCTGCATAGGGGATGTTTCCTATATAGGCAAAATCGGTGACGTAGCAAAAGTGCCATGCGTTATT
>PBKH01000074.1 GCA_002721375.1 Verrucomicrobiales bacterium | reverse complement strand
CATCCCATCAACGTGATGATGGCAAGGGAGGGTTTGTCGTGGAGCAGTACAACGGCACAACCTACTCCGGGGACGACATTACAGCCTATGACGGAGTATCCACGGTTTGGAGTACTGTACTAACAGCAGACAGCCATGCTTTTTATGCAAACGGCANAAACCTGAATGTTGGGGGCACACCTTCCAACAANGTCAAAGCCAACGCTTCAATNATNATTGGTGCGTATAGTTCAAGCGGCTATGACTTTGTCGGAGATGTAGAGCANCTGATTATATTCGGTTCGGCACTCAGTGATGCGGACAGGAAACTCGTTGAAAGTCACCTTGGGGGATCAGACGNACCGGCGGCAGCACCTTCGCTCAGTGTCGTAAACAANGGTGACGGCACAGTCACAATCACCTTCGAAGGCAGACTGCAGGCTGCTAACTCGGTTAACGGTCCGTGGGCCGATGTGGAAGGTGCAACCAGCCCATTGACTATCCCCGCAGATCAGGCAGCACAGTTTGGCCGTGCGGTAAAATAAGGTTTTACACNACCAACTAAACCAACCAAGGATCCGGTNTNGACCGGATCCTTTTTTTTTGGTTTTGCGCTTGGCCAATTGATCGGGATACCTTGGCCAAGCCCAATCGCAGCCCAATTCATGGCGTTCGATCAACAATCTCTCTCTCAATATAAGGAAAAGCTCCTTATAATGGCGAGCCATGCGGANGGTGTTGTTAGCCGTGCAGTACGCTCTTATCTAGATCGGGACGAGTCCCTAGCTAAACAGGCACTCGATACCGACGATATCATAGACCAGTTTGAGATGGAGATCGACCGCATGGGTTTGAAACTGCTGGCACAAAATCCGGGAGAGTTTGAACTAAGAGAAGTCGCCTGCGGCATGAAGATTGCCCGCGATCTTGAACGAGTCGGTGATGAGGCATCAACCATCGCACGGCGTGCTGTCGAGTTGATGTCCCAACCTACCCTACAGACATCGCTGGACATCGCCGAATTGACCTTCCTAACGAACTCCATGCTTAAAGATGCGCTCGACGCTTTCGTCACTGGTAACACCGTGCTTGCACGTGGCGTTATTCCTCGCGATGAANAAGTNGATCAAAAGAATAAGGAATATCAGGACAATCTCACGGAACTAATGGAAGCCTCACCCAACAACATTAAGCGCTGCCGGAACCTAGCTGTAATCTGCAAGTGCCTTGAAAGGATTGCCGATCATGCAAAGAATATAGCTGAGGATGCCGTTCTTTTGCATGAAGACACCGATATCCGTCACACAGAGGCTGGTTGATTTTCATGCCACANAAAAAAGACATAAAGATTCTTGTGGTCGACGATGAACCAGACGTCGTTGAACTGCTTTTTTTTCATCTTGAGAAAAATAAATTCAAGGTGGCCGTGGCAGATACAGGTGACAAGGCGCTTAAAATGACAAGAGAATATATGCCGAGCCTGTTGATCCTTGATCTCATGCTGCCTGAAATCAACGGATTTGAAATCTGCACGCTTCTCAAGCGCGATCCAAAGACGCGGGATATCCCAATACTTATGCTGACAGCTCGAGCAGGTGAAGAGGATCGAGTACTAGGNCTNGAACTAGGAGCCCACGATTATGTAACNAAACCTTTTAGCCCTCGCGAATTGATTCTACGTGTAAAGAATCTGCTCAGAATGACTGAGAACAAGCCGAATAAGATCGCAATCATNGAAAATGGGCCNTTTAGATTGGATACTGTAAGCCACCATGCAACTGTGAATGGAGAACCCATTAACATTACAAGAACTGAATTTAAGTTACTCTGCCTATTGGCTGGTCGACCAGGCGAAGTACAGACTCGCGAAACCCTGCTCCGCGATGTTTGGGGCTATGAACCAACACTCGACACACGCACGGTAGACACCACAATTCAACGTTTGCGTTCCAAGCTTGGCAATGCTGCAGATCATCTTGAAACAGTTCGAGGAGTGGGATACCGCTACATTGAGACCAAACAATGAATGGATTAGTCATTGCCTTGGTTGTTAGCGCCTTTGCAGGAACCATTATTTTTTGGTGGCGACTAAGCTCTCGCCCTGCAAGCCCTGAACGGGCTGGAGCGCAATTAAATCATCATAGCCTTGATAGCGCTCTTGGCATGACCGAAATGTTCGCGAATATGCCTGATGGCATTCTAGTCACCAACACAAANGGAATTATTGAATACGCCAACCCCTCCTTTTGCCTTATCTTCGAACTCTCTGATGATCCGAGTGGAAAAACGATTATGGAAGCCATTCGGNTTCACCAAGTCAACGAACTGATTGAACGCCTCCAGGAGGAAGGCAGTGTGACTCATGAAGAATTCTCACTCCCCAACCTTGAGCAGCGCTATCTACAGGTTAATGGCGTGGCCATCCGCGAAAAACAAGGCAAGCATCGGGGTGCTATCCTTGTTTTTCATGATCTAACCAGGATCAAACAACTGGAGAATCATNGNCAGGAGTTTGTTGCCAACGTGAGCCACGAACTGCGCACACCTCTCTCGATCATTAAAGGTTATGTTGAAACATTACTTGATGCCGAGCCGGATCAAGATTCCACCAACCACCGCTTCCTCAAGAAAATAGAGAANCACTCAAACAGACTGACTTTTTTGATCGAGGATCTCCTAACATTATCGCGGCTAGAATCGGGCAGCACCGGATTCGAGGAAAATAATGTAAACATGTGTGATCTAGTTGATTCTGTTTTCGACAGCCTAAAGGTAATGGCGGAAAAAAAGGATATTTGCCTTAAAAACAAGGTTCCCGAAGAAACGGTAGTGATCGGTGATAACCAACGTTTGTTCCAGGCTCTTAATAACCTTATCGAAAACGGGATCAAATACGGTGGCCAATGTGTTTGTGTTTTCGCCCAGATTATCGAGAACAAAATTGAANTGTGTGTTGAAGATGATGGACCGGGCATCTCTAAAGAAGCTTGCGAGAGAATCTTCGAGCGTTTCTACAGAGTTGATAAGGCTCGTTCACGGGAATTGGGCGGGACAGGACTCGGTCTTTCCATCGTCAAGCATGTTGTGCAACTTCATGGAGGCACAGCGCGGGTNGAAAGCACTCCCGGAGAAGGATCAAGTTTCTATATTACATTTCCTTTAAGGGCACATAAATCTAGTTCGCTGGAAAAGGAACCAACTACTGTGGCATAAGCAATGCCGCCATACCCGCAGTCAGGTAACAAGCGAGCAGTCCACCCAACATCGCACGCAAACCGAGCTTGGCGAGATCTGNCCGCCTCTNCGGAGCCAGTGTTGCGATTCCACCAATCTGAATCGCAACACTGGTNAAATTCGCAAAGCCGCAAAGCGCATAGGTTGCGATCGCGCTTGTTCGCGGACTGAGCGATCCCTCTCCCTCCATCATGGTCGAAAGGTTCAGATAACCGACAAACTCGTTGAACACAACCCGCTCCCCNAGCACNGTTCCNACTCTCATACACTCCTCCGGNGACACACTCATTAGCCAAGCGAACGGCACATTGAGCCAGCCGACAACTTCCTGNATCGTGAAACTCCAATCCGTCCACGAAAACATCCANCCGAGAATAGCGTTGGCTAGGTGNACGACGGCGATAAATGCGATTAGCATTGCAATGACATTGATCGANAGACGCATCCCATCTGCCGCACCCTGACACAGCGCGTCCATGCTGTTAGCCGACGGGCTCTTGGGAAGGACACAACCTTCGCCGGCCGTTTCGCTTTGAGCGGTCTCGGGAAACATCAGCTTGGCTATCACCAGCGCACCAGGTGCGCTGAGAATCGAGGCGGTCAGCAAATGGCCAGCATTGATNCCCATCAACGCATAAGCCGCCGCCACACCGCCAGCGATNGTCGCCATGCCNCTGGTCATCAGCGACATNAACTCGCTACGCGTCATCCCACCGAGGTACGGCTTCACGACTAGCGGAGCCTCTGTCTGTCCCATGAATACATTGGCCGCTGTAGCAAGTGTCTCGCTNCCGCTAGTGCACATCGTCCGCCGCATTACCCAAGCAATACCAGCCACCACCCACTGCATAACCCGCCAGTGGTAAAGCAGCGAGGACAAGGCCGAGACAAAAATGATCGTCGCCGGAATCGAAATAACAAACAGAANACCCCTACCCTGTCCAAAAACGGTCTCCATGATTTCCTTCTCCGCCAATGGACCAAACACCAGCTTAGATCCCTCATTGGCAAACTCGTTAAGCTTTGAGATTGCCACGTTGGCAGTCTCAAAGACGCCTTGACCCAGCGGTGTCTGGAACACGGCCAAGCCAATAAACAACTGTAGCCCCAGCCCCCAGCCCACCACCCGCCACGGCACCTGGCGACGATTCGATGACATCGCCCAAGCCAAGCCTATGAATGAGACAATCCCCAACAAGCTGATTAAACGCAGTGTCACACCAAGGCCGGACGCTAGAGATTCGTTTGGACAAGCGCAAGTCCAACGGGATAATCCAATGGGCACTATCTTTTCAATTGAAATCTGCGGCCTCATAATTAAATTTGCGTTGTTCAAGTATGATGCGCACTGCCCAAAATAGGCCTAAACCAGAACGGCCTTTAGGACAGAAACACTCGAGACTAATTTGGCTGTTTCTATTTGTGGTACTGCCACTCGTTTCATCTATTGCGCAGGCGAAAACAGACGCAGATGAGGATCGCTCAGTCAATTTTAACCTGGATATTAGTCCCATCCTCTCGAAGCATTGCCTCGAATGCCATGGACCGGATGCCAATCAACGCAAGGCGGGACTGCGGCTTGATCTATTTGAAGCTGCTACAGCACCGAGAAAGACCAAGCCTGCGGCAATACTTCCCGGAGACTCAGCAGCCAGTCTCCTGATCCAACGGATCACCTCAAATAATCCTGACGAACGAATGCCTCCTCCAGAGAATGGCGATCCGTTGAATAGCGCTGATGTCACCACTCTTGAAAACTGGATAAACCAGGGCGCATCCTATGAACGCCACTGGGCATTCGAACCCGTGACCCAAGTAGCTCTGCCCAAGGTCAGCTACCGCACCTGGCCAAGCCGCCCAATGGATCACTTTATTCTGGCCAAGCTTGAGGAGGCTGGCCTCAAACCGGCCAAGCAGGCGGATCGGCGCACCCTGATCCGGCGGGCGTATCTAGACCTCATCGGCCTGCCGCCCTCCCCAGATGAAGTCACAGCGTTTCTTCGGGATGCCTCCCCACACGCTTGGTCAAGAGTGGTAGAAAGATTACTGGCCATGCCAGCCTACGGCGAACGGTGGGGACGACATTGGTTGGACGTGGTGCGCTATGCCGACTCGAATGGGAGCGACGAAAACCATGCCTATCCGCACGCTCACCATTATCGTAACTATGTGATTAATGCACTCAACCGGGACCTACCGTACGATTCATTTCTCCACGAACAAATCGCAGGAGATCTGCTTGACGGAAGGAAAGGCAGGGAGCAAACCGCTACAATGATGACCGCCACCGGCTTCTTGTCCATCGGAACAAAGATCCTTGCTGAGCAGGATCCAGTAAAGAAAAGGGCGGACATCATCGACGAACAGATCGACACATTCGGCAGAGCTATTCTCGGCCTGACACTGGCCTGCGCCCGATGTCACGACCACAAATTTGATCCTATCCCAAGCCGCGACTACTACTCGCTAGCCGGCATCCTCCACAGCACCGAACTGAACGATCGATCCTTGGAAACAACAGCGTTTCTTGAACAAAAGAAATCTTTCGAAAAGCAGATAGACCTGATTAAGACCCGGCTAAAGGCTACGGAAAAGAAACTAGCCGGAACCCTTGACCTGGAAAACCGAATCCAGTGGCAGGCGGAAAAATTCGATCGCGGCAACGTAGTCGTAGACAACCAAAACTACGGAAAGAATATTGGAATCATATCCGATCCTGGCGGACAGAAAAACTTCGCTGAATACGACCTCAACTTAAAAACCCCAGGTCTATTTCAACTGGAACTGCGCTATGCCGCGCAGAAATCGCGCCCGGGACAAATACTAATGGATGGCCAGATGGTCATCGAAAATGCTATCGCGAAAACCACAGGCGGTTGGCTTCCCGAACATCAGCAGTGGCATGCCGAGGGGCTACTCCGAGTCGCCGACGGGAAATTTACCCTAAGGATCGAGTCCGAACCCATGATGTCCCACATTGACCAAATACGCCTCACACCTCTTAAAGGAGATTCCAACACATTACACAACATCAACGACAAAATCGCGAGCTTGAACCGCCAACTTGCTGAGGAACAAAAGGCAGCACCAAAACCAAGGATGGTCATGGCGGTCAAGGAGGGCAAGGTGAAGGATGTCCAACTTCACGTTCGCGGCAGTCATCGCGAACTGGGAGAAACGATTCCCAGAGGAGCACCCGTCGGGTTTGGCTTCAATGGAATTCCCAAGGTTCCGTCAGGGCAAAGCGGTAGACTGCAGTTGGCTAAGTGGTTGACTCATCCGGACCATCCTCTCACAGCAAGGGTGATGGTTAACCGGGTATGGCGATGGCATTTTGGTCGCGGCATCGTCGCTTCGCCGAACAATTTCGGAGCCATGGGGCAAAGACCCACCCATCCCGGACTGTTGGACCACCTGTCCCTAAAACTCATACACTCGGAATGGTCGCTCAAGTCTCTCCACCGCGAAATTCTCAACTCCAGCACATATCGCCTGGCATCGAACATCAAGGATGCCGTTGCATTGGAACGGGATCCTGACAATCTGCTCCTATGGAAGCGAGATATGCGTCGAATGGAGGCGGAAGTGTTTCGAGACAGTCTGCTTCAGCTTTCAGGCCGGCTTAATTCGACCATGGATGGTGGGACGATGCAGGTAAAGTCACAGGATCCATCTCCGGTCGACTTGGCTAACAACCAGAAATTCTATGAGAAAAGCGACCGGCGAAGTGTTTATCTGCCAGTAGTTCGATCTAATGTTTATGACCTATTCACGCTGCTTGATTTCCCGAATGCCGCCGAATCAGTCGGAAATAGGGTCACCACCACCGTGCCAACCCAGGCATTGATGATGATGAACGGCAAATTTCTCATGAACGAATCCAGGGGGATCGCAAAAAACTGGCCAGCCGCCCCCGAAAAAGAGTTGGCCTCATCGCTGAAACAACTCTATCAAGCTGTGCTGACGCGTTCACCCACCCCGGATGAATTGCAGTGGGCAGCACGTTTTCTTAATGATTATTCTGCCGAGGACAACGATACAAACATGTCCGAGTCATGGAGTGCACTTTGTCATACACTAGTCATGTCAAACGACTTCATTCATGTTTGGTAAAGTAAGGCAACTGAATAAATTACATCAGTGACATGAAACACACAGAAAACATCGCATCATCAATTCAATCTTATTCACGCAGAGCGATGCTTGAGCGGATGTGCCTTGGCTTTGGAGGGGTCGCACTGCATGGGATGATGCACCGTCGAACAAATGCCGCCAACGAGTTGACAGCAGTCTCTCCAATGGCTCCACGGAAAGCTCAAATTCGGCCTCGAGCTAAACGGGTGATTTTCTTATTCATGCACGGCGGACCGTCACACGTTGATTTGTTCGACTATAAACCCCGCCTGTACAAGGAGCACGACAAGCCACTTCCGTTCAAGGAGCGCGAGGTACAGTTTGCCAACCGGGCTAATATCATGAAACCACCATGGGGCTTTCGGCGTGTGGGCGCGTCCGGCCACTGGATGTCCGAATTATGGGAACATCTACCGGGAGTAGCTGATGACCTTTGCGTAGTTCAATCCGTCTGTGAAACAAACGTCGCCCACGGTGGAGCCTGCATGAAAATACATTGCGGGGATGAGGCGTTCTTGCGGCCTAGCATGGGGGCATGGGTCAGTTATGGCTTGGGAACTGAAAACAACAACCTTCCCGGTTTCATCACCATTTGCCCAACCACTCTTCATGGTGGGGTGAATAATTTTGGGTCGGCGTTCCTCCCATCTATCCATCAGGGTGTTCCGCTAGGCGCCCCCGGCTATCCCAATACACTTGCCAAGGATGCCAGGTTCAATTATATGACCAACGATTCGCAGAGTCCGCGCCAACAGAAACTCCAGCTCGAGCTGTTACGCAAACTGCATGAACAGAACCCAACCAACTCAGCCATCAACGAGGCACTTGAGGCTCGCATCCAATCGTTTGAATTGGCATTTCGTATGCAAACTGAAGCGCCGGAAGTCACCGATCTTTCTGGCGAATCCGAAATCACCCGTAAACTCTACGGTATGGATGACGAAAAAACAGAAAACTTTGGGCAAATGTGTCTGCTCGCACGACGGTTCGCAGAGAAGGGAGTTCGATTCATCCAAGTAAGCCACGCCCACAGCCTTCCGTTCAATAACGAGCAATGGGACCAACATTCCCATCTTGAAAAAGGCCACTCGATAAATGTTCGCCAAATCGACAAGCCAATCACCGGGTTAATTCGCGACCTAAAGCGGCTTGGTCTGCTGGAGGATACACTCGTTCTATGGGGTGGAGAATTTGGACGTACACCAACCGCTCAGGCTGGCAGCGGCGAACGAGGGCGCGACCATCACCCGGACGGCTTCACCGTTTGGATGGCCGGCGGCGGGGTCAAGGGCGGATTCCGGTATGGAGCCACCGACGAATACGGATACCATGCAATCGAGGATAGGATGACCATTCACGATCTACATGCGACGCTACTGCATATACTTGGACTGGACCACACCCGGTTAACCTTCGAACACGCCGGCAGGGATTACCGCCTGACAGACGTCTATGGCGATCCGGCAACAAGGATCCTTGCCTAATATTACATTCCGCTTGCCCAAAATCACAGAAATCAGCGTTTAACCTAATTCCATCCCTGTCATTGGAAGACGACGGGATATTAGTTCCATTAAATTGCCTTATAGCGGCATCTTCCAGTCGCCCACACCGGCGGTGAGTGTCTTGGCATCCCATTCCTCCCTGCTCTTACCCAGTTCCCACGGCGCCGGGCCAACGAATTGGCTCCGCTTACCCTCAACCTTCATGAACCCGCGCCCTGGATCAATTGTGGCTAGCGCAAAAATCGAATCGCGGTAGGGCACGGTGTATTTGATATACGGAAACTTGGCATCAATCTCCTTGGAATAACGAACCCGCAGAAAATTACCACCCACCCAATAATAGGAGGCGCTGTTGATCTGTGGATAAACGATGTTGTTTATCTGTCGAACATAGTCCCGGTGATGATGACCGGTAAAACAAGCGACCACCTTGCGGAATCCGGCTTCACGGTTTGACTGCTCAAGAACACCGCGAACCGCTACACCATTTTGCAACCCTCCATCCTCAGGCCGCTCAGGGCTTTGATGAACGAAAATAACGGTGCTTTTTTTGGTCGCTGCCAAGTCCTTTCGAAGCCATTGCAGCTGATCATCAGCAATAAATCGCGGATAGCCTGATTTATGATCCGCTGGCCGGTCGTTACCGTCGAGCACGACAAAATGAATCCCTCCCCGATCAAAGGAATAAAACCGGGCCGGCATCTTCCAATATGCCATCGTCCTTTCCCGGGTTGTAGGGCCTTGCCCGTTGTCATCCGTATCATGGTTTCCCAAGACATGATAACGCGGCCCATTGAAGGCGTTCCATACCTTCATGAAGCCAAGATTGTCCTCCTTGGGAACACAGAAGTCTCCGAGTTGAACGATGAAATCTACCTTCTCTCTTTCCATCTGTTCAATAAACACCCGCAGACGGTCGTCAGCATCATGCATCACATCCTTGTGAACATCCGTAATGATCCCAAAACGCACCGGACGTGATGAATTATTCTTGTTACCCTCTTCACCGGAGAAAACCGGCCAAGCAGTGACAAACGAGGTTCCTCCTAGAACAGAGCGCTTGAGAAATTCACGACGATAAATCGACTCAAGAGGTGAATTGGTATTCATCTGCGAAAATCTCGCATCCCATCTTGTAACCGTCAACGTTTCTCTGTTAACTCCTCAAACCTCTTGCCCTCTTGACTTGTCAGTTGCATGTTTTTTTTGGCAGCAATTTTGCACCCAATATGGCTAAACCGAATCCCAAATCCGGAACCATCANCGAAGCTGATNTCGCACACCATCGAGGTTCGGACCGGATGAACGAAAGGTGTGAAATGGTTGCTAGCCAGATCGAGGCCCGCGGCATCCATAATCGNAGCGTGCTGGAGGCCTTGCGACGAGTGGAACGACACCGTTTCGTCCAACCGCAAGACCAAGAGTTTGCCTACCGCGATGGACCACTATCCATTGGACAAGGGCAAACCATCTCCCAACCATACATCGTGGCCTGTATGACAGAAGCAATAGATCCTCAACCAGCTGATCGCATCCTCGAGATCGGCACCGGCTCGGGATACCAGACAGCGATCCTTGCTGAACTGGTCGCGGAAGTGTTTACGATCGAAAACATCGCAAACTTTGTCAAAAGAACGGAGCCAGTTCTGGCTCAATTCGGATACGACAACATTCATCTTAAACTGGGTGACGGCCACTACGGATGGCCCGAAGCCGCGCCTTTCGACAAGATCATCGTCACTGCAGCACCAACCAAACTACCCANGGACTTACTAGATCAACTCAAGCCCGATGGCCAAATGATCGTGCCGATCGGCCGACGGCATCAGGAACTGATGCTAGTCCGCGGCACACCATTTGGCTTCCAAGAGGAACGCCTAATGCCGGTCCGCTTCGTGCCGATGGTTAATCGCCTGAACATGGGCTAACCTTGAACCGAATCATCTTCTCCGAGCCGTCCANCGAACNGCATTTTGNACAAGTTGATTAAGAGAATCCGTGGATTCTGGATGAGGACTGATACACAAAACACGGCCCTTGCCATATTCTCCTACAATGACAGCAGGAGTGTTGATCATGGTCCCTTCCTGCGGCTTGTACTTGTATACTTCGCTTCGGAAATACGCCAGCGAACGAAAGTCCNCAAGCCCCTGCCTNCCCATCGGCNACATGATAGGCCCGTTTTGGTAGCGGACTTCAAAAATGCCCTCGAAATCGCCGAGGATGGATCGTCCCTCATCGGTTAACTCCATCNTCACTGNCGCAGANTCTCCACGAAACCACATACTCTTGCGACCTATCCCAGGAACATCAATTGTTTCACAGAAAGTCTTGTGGTTGCTGATGCCTAACGACCAACTGTAATTTGACGCTGCGAGAAATGCACCGGCGCAAATGCCCACATACCCTCCACCGGAATNAATAAATTCTTTGACTTTATCTTTACCCTCTTTACCCAAAGCAGCTGCCTGCTTACTCCCGCTACCTCCAGGGAAAACAACCATGTCGAACTGGGCCAAGACACCATCATTAATATCCGCTACACCAACTCGCCGCAGAATCGATCTTGTAGTTGAAAACACCCTGTCCAAGTTACGCGGGCCTCTTCTACCCACACCCCCGGCATCATAAATGGCCACACACAATTCACTGGTACTAGTCGGAACAAGGAGATGCGCCGGACCGTCGATCATGTTTAACTGGCTCAACAGCGAATGTACCATTAACCGATGTTGACGCGTTCGGGCAGATATAGGCTGATCCTTGCTTGTTGTCTCCAAGATCATAGAAACCGCCTGCAAACGCTCGTAGGCGGCACGAGCCAAGCTTCCGTTCACTGGATATCGCAGCCTAACAAGTTTTTTCCTTGGATCAGAAATCTCTTCATTCACCAGCTCCAACATTCTCGGAACAACGGATTCGGCCGCCCTGCCTTTAACGTCAATAATGGATGAACCAACCGACTTGGAGTTAATCTGGTGGAAATCAAACCCCTCATGCAAGTCAACGACCCAGTCAGGCTTACAGGACTCAACAAAATCCCACAAAACTTTCGCAAGCATCCCGTTAGCAAAAGGTTCACCATCAGTTCTTGGAAAGTTACGGTTAAGATCACGTAATTTTTTGACCTCTCCAGGCAGATACCGTGAGGATTCCTTAAGCCCCAGGATATTTGCCTTGGGGACAATTATGAGACGACCCTTTTTAATGGGCCAATGCCGAATATGTTCCGCCGCACGTGCTCCGGCCGGTTCATTTCCATGAATTCCACCTGTAATTAATACCGCCGGTCCATCGGTTCCACTGTCTCTCCGATAAAATGCCGTTTCCCACTTCGTACCCTTAGCCAAGATCCCGCTGGATAATGTCTCCGAGGAAATAGACTGAAGGCTGAACCCAGCGAACAGAACGGCGATACTAATAAGGCGTCGCATAAATCAATTATTGGACCGATTGCTCGGCCAAGCGATAAAAATGAGTGGCTCATTTGCCAGCTTGAACGGCAGGAAATCCCGATGCCAGCTTGACTCAATCATATCTCTATCCAAGTCTCCACTACGAATGGCCGAGGTAAAAAAGCATATGCCGCTGAAGTTGCTTCCACTCAGTTTTTATCGCAACTCAACCCAAATAGTTGCTCGCAAATTGCTAGGTAAACTGTTAGTGCGCCCAATAACTCGACGTCGACTTATTGGGCGCATTGTCGAGGTCGAGGCATATTTGGCCAACAGTGACCCAGCAAGCCACGCTGCCCGAGGGAAGACCAAAAGCAACGCAGCTATGTTCGGCCCAGCAGGTCGAGCCTATGTTTACCCCATCCACTCAAATCATTGTTTTAATGTGGTCACAGGGGCTGACGGCACAGGTACCGCGGTACTTATCCGTGCACTGGAGCCTGTCAATGGCATTGATGTAATGCAGGAGCAACGCAACAGGGAGAAATCTCTCGAGTTAACCCGCGGCCCTGGACGCCTATGCCAAGCCTTCGCAATTGACCGTCAACTTGACCATTGGAATCTCACAAAAGGCCGGCAGCTATGGGTCGACGATGACGGAATCCGTTTCGCTGATAAGGATATTTCTACTTCAATCAGAATTGGAGTATTTTCCGGAACATAACTACCATTGCGCTTTCTTCTTCGTGACTGCCCTTATGTCAGCGGTAATCGCCGATTGAATCATTGAATTTTTTTCAACACTTTCTAAAGCCGTTTAAGCTTTATGTTTCTAAAATAAAGATTGTTCGGTTCACCATGATCCTGCAGGCCGATATAGCCCTCGAGAGGGCGATCCTTCATGGGTGTCTTATCCAATTGAATATCAACAATTTTTTCACCGTTGAGTTCGACCCGCAAGTGATGGCCCTTGCAAGTAACAATCATTCGGTTCCATTCGCCAGGATTCTTGGACATATTTTTTGAAGCGCCAATCGTACGGATGATGCCACCATGATCGTGATGCCCCATTCGCCCCTTCTTCTTCGTCGAATCAAGAATCTGCGCCTCAATCCCATTTTGAACCGGGTTCTTTAAATCTCCAACACGGAAGAACACCCCGCTATTGCCGCCAGGCGGGTATTTATATTCAACCTGCAGCACAAAATCCTTGTACATTTTACTGGTCCAAAGATATGCACCGTAACGCTGCCAACCTTTTTCGCCGGGACGTGGTTGAATTAACAACGAGCCATCCTTTTGCGGAAGCCAATTACCCGTAGTCTGCCAACCGGTCAAATCTCGACCATTATACAGCTTGATCCATTCTTTTTCGGCAGAAAAAGCAAGAGACGGCAAACCCAAGAAGACAGTAAGAAAGAGTAGTTTCATGAATATATAGTTTGTTGAGCTAGAGATTAGGTTTAATTCGACAGAAAAATTATCCTGACGGAAGTTGTTTTCAAGTTTAATCATGTCTCCCTGAAAGAATAGCCCTTCAATTAAATCGGTTAGTTGACCATTATCTACCACTCCCTAAACAATCAACCTTTTACTCCGGAAATGAAATTTGGCTCGCTTCACAGACTGCGTCCCCTTTTCGATTTTTTTGTGTAATGACGGCAATTGATATTCTTTATGTTTATTTGAGAATCTTTTTCATTAATTGAAAAGAAAACAGCTTCTATTCTACAATGATTAACCATACACTTATGTCGTGAAGCCTGAAGATAAAGCGAAGGAATTAGGAGTCGAGTTTGCAAAACAAGAACCTGGATATTTGAATCTATGCATTCGTACCGGTGATCTTTTAATCACCTCCGGCCATGTTAGCACGATCACTGGGGTGCTGGGAGCCGGCCTCTCGGTTAAAGAGGGCTATGCCGCGGCCGAGGATTGCGCAAAGAAAATTTTAAATTCAGTCTACAATACACATGGCACCATCAATGGACTCAAGGTAATAAAACTGCTTGGCTGCGTTTACTCAGCACCGGACTTTACCGACCAACACATTGTAATCAATGGAGCATCAGATCTTTTACATAAGATCTACGGCAAGGATGGAGATGGATATCATGCTAGGAGTGCCCTAGGCTTTGCAGCCTTACCCACAGGAGTAGCAGTAGAAATAGAAGCTATTTTTCAGATTATTCAAGCATAGGATGAGCACAATTCAATTTGCATTGAATCACCAATTCAAAAAAACTATTTCATGAAAACCTAGAAAGAATTTCAACATCAAGCTCAACAACACATATTTCTATCTTTACCAGACAACTTAAAGGTGCGATTTTTCCCAAGCAGTGAAAGACTGATTTTTAATGCAATAAGATATGCCAAAACCTGAAAATTCAAAGAGTTGGTTTCCTGATTGGGCCTCATTTCTAATGTTAGTCTTTTGGCCAGTACCAATCATTTTAGTTCTATTAATCTGGAGCTAAAAACCAAATAAGGATCTTCATCCTACCTGGTTTTAAGTCATCACTAAAAGTGAGGCTAAAGCGCCACGACATTAATAGAGAAAACGAGACACGCAAAGTTCCCAGATACAGTGGCGCAATACATCAGGCACAGGTGCCAACCCAAAGATACATGAAACAGAAATTAACTATTGAGCTCTGAATTCAATAATCGGATATGTGCCTTTATAGGCTTGCGGTAAATTAGCTGAGGTTAAATCGCCAGTTACAGTATACTTTGAATCATTGGTTATTTTGTTTTTTAATCTCCTCAGTCTTAATCTCATCAGGCTGCTCAACCGTAAATTATTATTCCCACGCGATCACCGGGCACCTGCAACTTACCACCGGCCTCACTCCTATAGAAAAGCTAATTAAGGGCGACAAGAGTGATAAAGAACTTAAAAGGCAACTTGAGCTAGTCGTAGAATTAAAGGAGTTCGCTGAAAACAAACTTAGCCTCGATGTCGGAAGAGCCTATTCCAAATACAAGCACCTAAACCGTTCGGCAGCGGTCTGGGTGGTTTATGCAGCGCCACCGTTTTCAACAGAACTTCAATCATGGAATTACCCTATNGTAGGCNAGTACCAGAGTAGAGGNTTTTTTNTTGAATCAANCGCAGANGAGTACGCAAATAAACTCAGAAAAAAGGGTTTGGATGTCTTTATTGGAGAGGCCGTTGCATACTCAACACTTGGTTGGTTCAGCGACCCNCTATTAAGCACATTCTTGCANAACGATGACGAACATCTTGCAGAAACACTCTTCCACGAACTAGCTCATCGTACTTATTACTTGGCAGGAGACACTACTTTAAATGAAAGCTTCGCAACAGCCTTTGCTCAAAAANGTGTTCAACTTTGGCTAAGGGAAAACAGAGAGACAAAACGATTATTAGCATATAANGANAACTTGGAGAGAAGAGAAGAATTTAGACATCTTATTGAACAAACAAAAAAACAACTTGATTCTATTTATGAGAATAAAGGCGACTACCCAGAAAACAAATTAAGGGAACAAAAGGNCGCATGTATTGAATCATTTAAGCAAAAATGCCAACAACTCAGAAAAAACTGGAACAGTTATGATGCGTTAAAGAGTTGGACAAACCAAGAAGTAAACAATGCAAGATTAGCTGCAGCNGCAATCTACTTAACAAAGGTTCCTTATTTCAATGAACTCTGGAATAGAGCCAATGAAAACCCAAGGACTTACCTGGAAATGGTTAAGAGAAAATATTAATTCACACTGAACNATAATTGTCGTTGAAAAGCTCTTTATTATTTTCCCATATCATTTCAAGCCCACACGGAAAAACTCATACGTATGTGTGTTTGGATTTAAATTAATTCCCCTAGAAGACAACTCAAACTCAGCAATCAAAACGCCTCCCACAACTTTCCAAAGAGACAAATCTGATGAAGATTCNATGATGTATTTGGCGCCGACTTGCGAATTCCAAATTATTTCCGCCCTTTGCGAGTCCAAGTCGGANAAATGATGAATTAAAGGCGCTACTCTTTTTATGACTGGGTACATATCAAATGCTATGCCATCAAAATACTTTATTCTGTGTGGTATTGTTTTTTTTATTTTATTCTTCAATGCACTAGTAACCCTATCAGGTCTATATCGAACTGCAAAATAAGGCAGAAAACTTTCTGCAACATCTTCTCGCTGGGGATAATCNTGNGCATAATTAGATATAAATCCTCCATCTGCTTTCTGTGCAGCAAGCCACCCGGCGCTATTAGCATGCCTGGCATCCAATGAAGTGTGTNCCGCCTCGTGCACAAAGGTTTCTTCCAGAATTCCGTTCTTGATATATTCCNCCGCCTGCCCAGTATGTATAAGGAGATTATTGTTNCCACCCCCGAAAGGATTAACTCCCTTGTGTATCCATACTGTTTCGACATCTTTTCGCAAGGCGGTTGTTAATTGCCCAATAGCTTTCGAGTACTTTTCGGCCTCTTTTTTTGCACGATCAACACTGCCGAACTCAGGGTTTACCTGCACTTCAATCTTTAANCCGTCATCATAAGCANCATTAAAGAGATAGGNGTTCAATCGAACCCAACCATTCTCCCTCCTGTCATACATTGTGCGATATCCTNGGCCAGCCACTGAAAGACTCGAAAAAGAGGATGGATCTGATGGTTTGATAATATCAGATTCAATAAATATGGTCCCCNAGAATGGGGGATCAGCCNNTGTTGAAATACNACAAATCANGAAAAAGCCTAAACTGATAGTTAAATTGCCCCAGACATCTGAATAGGAAGCCTTATAATTGTTGCTTTTCGTNANGGTGTTCGTGATTTCTTTCTTCATCGATTGATCCTGTGATATTGCTACGCCTTGACTTACNACTTGCAACCAANAGATTATTTCNCATATGGACTTACTAAAACNCAAAGCAAAGATGAGATATTTTTCGCTTGAATTGAATTAATCATTACGAGAAAGCTGTTATTCATTATAGTGCTTTTGCAACTTCAGGCATAAATCAAGTCGCCCGGCGAGCTATGCTAAAAGATTACCAGCCCGAATGAAAAAANTTAAATTACTCCCGTTTTTAATTGGTTTTATTGCTGGTGATTTCGTACATGCATTTATTATGGATTTACAGGACTCAGGAGATTTTTTCAACCNAGAGGGTTTAATTATATTGCTTGTTGCCGGTCCAGCAACATCTCCATTTTTGTGTTTTTCCATAATGATTTCTTGCGGCTTATTAGCAACGCTGTTTAAGTCATTATNATTGAAATTATTCAGGAGAATTAAGACCAATAATCAATGATCTTGTTATGCANTTTTTCGATTTACCAATTGGATAAAAAGAACAAAAAAACNACANCGACCAGAGGNGTCANCTNCNATGCCTCACCAAATCCCACCAAATNTAAAAATTAGATTTTAANTGGNATNAGTATGATTTCGAATTTTCTGCTAAAGAAATAGCAATCCCTTTATTTTTCACCCATCAACNCTTTTATCGTTGGCAATATAGCTTTGGCCCAGATTTCATGACCTTTTTCGCTTGGGTGCGTGGTGTCGGGCATCATTTCTTCGGATAGGTATCCCTTGTTGTCAAGAAATTTTGAACCGATGTCCAGATAAGTCACATTTGGAATATTTTCCAGTAGTTTAGGGAGGTACGAGTTAAGCTCGATAATTTCCTTTCGGTGCGGGTGATCCAAATTCCGGCGCCGTGGAAAAACGCCAAGGACGAGGATTTCCATCTCGGGGTACATTTCATTTAGTTTTTTTGCCACAGCCTGAACACCATCCGCAGCTTGCTTAGGCTGATCGCTTCCCCAACAAATATTGTTTGTACCGATCATCAGTGATGCAGCTTTGGGAGCTGTCTTAATCTTCGGAAGATGATCTAGACGCCATAGCACATGGTTGGTTCTATCGCCACCGAATCCTAAGTTAATCGCATTCAACGGAACAAAATATTTCTCCCAAATCCCCTCACTGGGACCACCCTTGTCGAAGTTGTGCGTGATCGAATCGCCCACCATGAGGAGTTCGATCTTTTGATCCTTTTTTGGATCATTGGCAACTTCGACGGCCGCAATATTTTCTGCATGTCTGGCGATCCACCAAGAAGAGAGCCTCACTTCAGCAAAGATCGAGGGATGCGCTTTGTCAGTAAGATCAGGAGAATTCTGATCTGCAAAAACGACAGAAAAAGCGGCTGTCACACTAAGCACAAGAGAGGGAATGCGTTTCATACTAAACGAAATATATCGATCACACCAATTGGCACAAGGATTGTCACTCAGATACAAATTCATTGACTGCGGATTGTTGAAACCCTTTTCTAACCGGTGAATTATCTCCGTTAGGAAAGCCGGCACGTTGAATCATCATAACATATATCAGGCCGGTCTTCGGATCAGCCCAGCTTTGTGTCGCATGTGCACCACCATGACCATATGTTCCGCGGGATAACATTCCTGTGACAACTCTAGGCTCCTTCACAACCTAAAACCCAACCCCCAACTCATACCGGAAACAAACCCTTTTTCTATGTTGCCAGTCTGTATCTGAGTCATCTGCTCAACAGTTTTCTTTTTTAGCAGCTGCTTCCCGCCTGAGCCCCCCCCGTTGAGCATCATTTGATAAAATGCCGTCACATCTCCTGCAGTTGAAAAAAGACCGCCAGAAGCATATGGAGTGCGTCTACGATCACTCAAGCCACCATTGACAATGGAAACGCTTGATTCCTCCAAGTTACCTTCCTTGTTCAGCCGATAGGACTTGGCCAATCGTTTTGCCTGATCGTCGCTTGGCCAAAATGTCGTGTCTTTCATTCCGCATGGAACCAATACACGCGCTTCCAGAAAATCCGGAAACGATACGCCACTAACCACCTCGACTATTCTGCCAAGTGTATTGATTCCAGCATTGCTATATTGCCAACGACTTCCCGGCAAAAAGTTCAACGGAGTCTTCGCAGACGCCATCGTCAATTCCGCCAATGTGCTATCACCCCTAGGCGAAGAAAAATTGGCCAAACCAGAGGTATGCGTGAGCAGGTCATGAATCGTGATAGGTCTTGGAGGGCGCTCCAGAGTTAGTTTTTCCTTCGATCGACTTTTCACCATCCATTGCCCCTTAAACTCCGGCAAGTGATTCTCAACCAGATCATCCACAGACAACTTGCCTTCATCCTGCAACATCAGCACACAGACGCCCGCCATCGGCTTGGTCATACTGGCGATCCAGAACAAATGGTCCGACCGCATCTGCTCCTTCTTACTCAAGTCTGCATAGCCGACAGTTTCCAACTGCAAAACCTTATCCTTGGTCGCCACGATCGTTACGCTTCCCGAGATTACCTGCTGATCTGTGAACGCTTGCATTCGCTCGCGCACCGCAGATACTTTTGAAGACTCATTTGCAACACTACTAATTGCCGTTGAAAAAATGGTAACAAGGATAAGAATTTTTTTCATTTCAACATCAAATTAAAAGCTAAGAAGAGTCTATTTCAATTCTCTCCGAAAAAATCCTCTCATTTTAACCGCCAGCAAACACTGGACAAAAACCTGCCTCGATTAATATGCGCTCCACTTCTATGCGCTTATCTCCCTGAATTTCAATTTTGCCATCTTTAACTGTCCCACCAACGGAACATGCTTTTTGCATTTTTTTTGTGAGTTCCTTTTTCTCTATTTCGCCAATGGGAGGAAAATTGCACGCGACCGTTACCGTTTTACCGCCGCGGTGTGCCGTTTGACGGATAATATCCACACGCCCTCGATTCTTGTTCTTATTACCACGCTTAGATATTTTCTCAGGCTCGGCGATTGACTCAATTTTTGAAAAATCTTTAGGCCCACCGGGCAATCCTTCTAGGCCATCCAAGGCATCAAATGGATTCTGCGTCAGGCTCCCACCTCCGTCCGTTGATATCCG
>PBKH01000073.1 GCA_002721375.1 Verrucomicrobiales bacterium | reverse complement strand
TCACATCGTAACCTTAAGTTGTCTTTAGAAATTTCAAGTTCGCTCAATACATCCTTTCCATGGCATATAACGTGGGTCCGCTTAATATCGAGAAATTTGATTGGAAAAACATCAGTAGAATTACGTAAATCCTCTTCACTTAATGTGAGTAATTCAATTTGCAACTTCGATGCCCTTAGTGCTGCTCCTACCGCATCCAAACTTGCAGTGCTAATTTCCTCCAAAACCACCATAAAATTAGCAGACATGTCACGAGTTTTGTCAATATTGCGAGCCAATTTCCCATAGAGGACACCTGATACAAATTGCGAACCAATTGATTTCTCCAACTGATTGCAAAAANCATCCAAACCAATTTNGATATTTTCAGGTAGTGGACTTTTCANGNNTAATNTGTANAAAAAAAACTATAATTATTATTTATTNTGTCAAGAAATTTATTTTCGACATTTNCTAAATGTACTATTTTGGCCAAAAACGTGGAAACAACTCCCAATAGAGTAAACGGTAGTTGCTACTTAACCGAAACCATATGCAAACTCGTGGTTTCCCTAAATAAGATCGGTCTTTCTCTTGATTCTTCAACTGGATAATATAATTAGAAATGTCATGTTTAAAACATTTTAATTTAAGCACCAGTGGTGATAATTCACTATCAACCCAAGTCTTTTCATACTCTAAGACTGCTTTATATTCATCTAATTCAAAAANTTTGACTGATTTATTTTGTGTTAAATAATTCGCAAAATTNCTTGCATCAATTAAATGCCTCTTAACTCCAATCGTAGGTNTATCATCTGCAAATGCCTGAAACAAATTCGATAAATTTCCTGCCAATAATGTGCAAGTCGCAGGAAGTATTTTTTTAATCTGTCTGAGCCTCTTCCTTAACAAAGCAAGAGCAAACATTCTAACATCCTTATTATTAGCTATAGAACATAGTTTTTTCTGCTCCGATTGACTTAAACTAAGGGAGCAATCCTTATTTAAGCCAGAGTTTTCTAACAGTTTTCTTAAAGAATTACTGGTATAGATTTTTGCTAGTGCTGCCTGTTGTTCTTCTAATCCCATCGCTGGTGTTTTCTGCCTAAATTCCTTGCTCTTTCCAGTTCATCCGTAAGTGTTTTAAAGCGCGGAAAGTTGTCGTCCCGCTCTAAAATAATTCCTTTAACCGGAGCATATTTCAGCACTGATTCGATCAATATGAAGATATCATCCTGTGTATTTTCACAATGATTATCTATCCATTTTCCTTCCTTAATCATACCCCCTACAAAATGTAGTTGAATAATTCTTTCTGCAGGTATCGTTTCTAGAAATTGTATAGGATCATAGTCATGGTTTTTTGCATTGATAAAAAGATTCGTTACATCCAGTAGCAGACCACAACCAGTTCGGTCCAGTATTTCACCAAGGAACTTGTTTTCTTCCATTTCGTTCCATGGAAGATCAATATTATAGGTTATGTTTTCGAGGATTAATGGTGTTTCAATTTTATCTTGTACTTTATNTACATTTTCACAAAAAGCGCCAATCGATTCTCTATTGAAAGCTAACGGCGANAGATGTCCTATTTCAATTTCTCCCGCCTTTGTAAAAGCAATGTGTTCGCTCCACCAAGGTGGTTTCACGTACTTAATGAGTTCAATTAAATCATTTAGATATTCAAGGTTTAGCCCTTCAGCGCTTCCTAGAGAAAGATTCAAGCCGTGGGGTATTAGTGTATACTGAGAGCATAGTTTGTCTAGGAATCTCCATCTAACGGTCGGAGACTGCAGAAAGTGATCAGCTGTGATTTCTAGGAAATCNATTTTATCNCGGCTTTGNAAAATATCATTACTTAGTGGATCACGATATCCCATTCCCACCCCGAGAACGGGAAGCGATTCAAGAGCGGAAACTACAATCGTTTCACACATATACCTCCAATATTATTATGGCTGAGTAGTTTCAGTTTTTAAAAACTAGATGAACATCTATCAGAAAATCTTCTNCTTCAGCTTTGGCGTGATAGATCTTGTGCAAAACATCCGGATTAAATTTCCCCCAAACCCAAGAGTTCTTACGCTCTAAAGTTCCTTGAGGTTCCAAGACACTGCTATTCATATAATCAGCTATATCACGCTGTGTTTTCTGCTGAAATATTTTTTTGTATTGTCCTCTATCAAAACGATAATCAACGCTTTCAAGCGTAATTGTTTTNTCAGTAAGATTGATAAATTTGTAGTGATAAAAGTCTGTAGAATTGCTGCTNNAATCTCGTGAAATAGGCTTCTCCAATTTCCCATCTGGCTTTTTGCCAACATATACGCATTCAACCTTAACCATTTCCTCACCCTCTTTTGTTTTGGCAATCGCTGTGTAACTCCTTTTATCGGAACCCCACTCAAAAGACATATTTCCAAAATTTTGATTTGAGCACGAGGGCAATAAAGCTAAGGCTAGAACAAACAGGCTTACTCNTAAGTAGNGGCTTGNATTCACTTCAAAANAATAATCTAATTATTATTCCCTTGTAAAGTAATAGTTTAAAGAAATACTAAAAAACTGTTATAATAATTAAANCACAACCGGTAANAATTTATATTTTTAATAAATCCGCANTGANTCAATTAGCTCTAGGCTATCAACNCTTACATACGGAGAATCGGCAAAATAAAAATCTAGGCAGAATCAATACTAATACAAACTCCTGATAGTTTTTCAATTTCAATCAGTTAACTTCCTGAAAGCAGCTATTTAAATTGCTAAGCNATAATATCAGTTTANTCTTAAGATATCACCAGAACAGACATGAATACCAAATATGACTGACNAATNGTTNCACAGAANAAGCAAATTGCATCACAGNTTTTTNTCGACAACATCACTTAGTCGCGAGATTTCGCTGCTCAGTCGAAGGCGAGTTATATTAGCATTTAGCTTCTCACTCATTGATGCGCAAAGTTCAAGAAAACAGTCTGTGCCTTGATCATCTTGCAATCGGTGTACAGAAAAGTCTTTGAAACATTCCTGGCGGATGTGAGTTACTTGATCCAATAGGGATTGTAGATCTTGCAAAGCCTTTGTAGTATCATCTAAATCAATACTCATTTGTTGGCGCTCAATATCCAAGACCGTGTGAATGTAATGATCGAGCTTGTGATCCTTCATTCTTTCTTTTTTTTTCTGGTACCACTTATAACAAAAGAACCCAGCTATAATAAGCGATACAAAAAATGATCGCAGACCCTCCCACTTCTCCACAAAATCCGTACTTAATAAGTTCTTTGACTCTGGCACGTACGCCCAATTGGCGCCTTCGTGCACAGGGAAAAACGGCATGGCGCGGGCAAACGGCTTGCCTTGTTCGAACAACTCACCCAATTCATTATCCTTCTGAAACGGTATTTCAAGAATCGCCTTGGTGATTCGCTCGACAAGACTACTAGGCATGTCACCGCGTGTGATCAGGTGCGCACCAGTTGCTACTGTTTCAATGTCTTGCCGTGGCACTGCCCGGTCCTCAAATCTGTAGATGCCACGTGGCACCGTGAACGGCGACAGGTGTAGCTCCATCGCCGCAAGCGCCTCATTGTTTGGGATACTCAAGAAACGCACTTTGCCGGACCGCGCTAGCGCATGGAACACATCTGCCTGCATACCAACCGTGATAAACGCCGCATCAACCTGATCCTTGTCGAATGCCTCGATCAATTCCGCGTATGCGAAGTTGCGATGTTTATCACCCGGCTCGTCATCAAGACGGCGCAAGAGAAGCAACGACATCGGGTAGTCGGCGGAAAGTTCCGGGCCTATATTGACGACCTTGCCCTTTAAGTCCCCCAATGATTCGATACCACTGCCATTCCGCACGACAATATGTAAAGGCTGCGAATAAAGATTTGCTACGAAAGCCACATGTCCGAGACGATCTGGATCGATCCNCTGCGCCTCTTGCTCCAGCATCATGGGAGCGAACGCTTTCAGATTTTCGCGTGAACCAGGCTGAAACAGTGCTAGATCGGCTTCCCCCTCCGCCACCAACTTTAAGTTCTCCAGCGAGCCAGCAGTGGTCCGTACCATCGCGCGACGGCCTAGTTTTGAAATCACATTTGAAAGGCTAAGTGCAATCGGATGGTACAAGCCTTTCTCCGGCCCACCAGCAATAACAATGGTATGGTTCAGCCGGGTCAGAGCCTTCGCGAGCTGATATAGTGGCACAAATACCAACACTCCCAGCAGGGCAAGGGTAATCCATTTGCGCTTCATTACGTGAATGAAAATCGATTATTATTATACTAATTAACAAGTCGAAGGACAAGTCTCCATCACCTCACCAAAGTCTAAATAAATGGGGACGCATGAATTTTTCGTATGCCGCCTCGGGCAAACAACCAAGGTCATGACTAAAGCATCCTAAGCNGGGCCAGTTGGAAGTATTTTTTAGTGGCGACAAAGTCAACCCTACCTAAAATTGGGTGCGTGACAGATTCCGCCCTACAAGGCAATAGCGTACTGCTGGTCGAGGATGAATCGCTCCTGCGCAAACAGCTGGCGGCCACCTTAGAGCAACACGCCGCAGATGTGACCGCCGTCGGCACGCTCGACGAGGCGCGCCGCATGATCCAGTCATTGCCGTTCGACATCGCCCTGCTTGACGTCAATCTGCCCGACGGACTTGGGACAGACCTGCTTGGCGAAGATATTTTTTCACCCAACACAGCGGTCGTCGTCTGTACCGCCGAAGGCGGCGTACAAAACGCGGTTGAAGCGATAAAAAATGGTGCGCAGGACTACCTACTCAAACCAATCGATCCCGCCGTGCTTCCGCTAGTTCTACACCGCGCCCGCGCCAGCCGCCAATCCGCACGTCTGGCTGAGCACGACCGTCGCGACCCAGCTTCTACTGGTGAACGGCTTTTTTTTGGTAACGCCCTTGGCTCATTCCGCCAGCAGCTCGACAAAATCATCGCCGCAGACAAGCGACTTGTGCATGACTTGTCTCCAGTGCTACTCGAAGGGGAGACCGGCACCGGCAAAACCAGCATTGCTCGCTGGCTTCATCACCATGGCCCTCGCGCNTCGGGCCCACTTGTGGAAGTTAACTGTCCAGCCCTGCCGGAGAGTCTTGCAGAGTCAGAACTATTTGGACATGAACGGGGTGCATTCACAGATGCCAAATCAGCACGCATGGGCCTCTTCGAGGCAGCTAAAGGCGGTACATTGTTTCTCGATGAACTTGCCTGTCTGTCTCTTGGCCTACAGGCTAAGGTGCTCAAGGCAATCGAAGACAAGCGTATCCGACGACTTGGAGGGAACCGGGAAATCGACGTCGATGTTCGTATCATTGCCGCCAGCAACTGTGACCTTGGCCAAGCGGTCGCCAAAGGTCAGTTTCGAGACGACCTACATCATCGNTTGAGCCTGTTTCGCCTCGTCGTCCCACCGTTGCGCGAACGCGGGCACGATATTTTGAAATTAGCAGAGCAACTGGTTGTTCAACTGTGCCACCGCCACCGAGTTGCAACTAAGCCAATCAGCACGGATGGGCAGGCACGGCTACTCAGTCATTCCTGGCCAGGTAATGTCCGTGAGTTAAGCCACGAACTGGAGCGATCGGTCGTGTTTGAGGAAGGTAATGAGTGGTCATTAATTGGCCTCCCAGACCCGTCAGAAACAACGTCAAACGAGAAGGCGATGAGCGATGCTCTCAATCCAAATTTCAAATTTCCCGGTGAAGGATTTTCNCTTGAAGCCACCATCAACGAAATCATTCAGCGTGCCATTGACCAAGCCGAAGGCAACGTATCGGCCGCCGCCCGTCTACTTGGGGTCNCTCGTGACTACATCCGCTATCGTCAAAAACGCGGATAATGCTCGAATTCATGACAACTTAAAATGAGTCGGATTGATGATTAATATTCTCGCTAATGCGAAGGGGGCTAAAAACTTAGTCATAGCGCTTTTCATAATCATCTTACGAGGAACTATTTAAACATTCTACGATTCGTTTCTCTCATTTTAAAATCTACCGCCCTAAATACCGCAGTACATATTTGCCGAGGATGTCTGTTTCAAGATTGACTGGATCGCCAACTTTTCGGGTTCGCAGATTAGTCAATTGGCGCGTATGTGGTATAATCCATACGACAAAGCCACGTTTGCGGAGGCGGGCAATAGTAAGGCTAATGCCATCAACAGCAACAGAGCCTTTCGGCACGAAGCCCGACATTAGTGACTCCGGTGCATCAACATCGAGCAACCAATCCTTCCCCTGTTTTTCCCACTTGCGAATCGTCCCGACCGAATCTACATGGCCGGTAACAAAATGACCGCCCAAACGCTGCCCAAACGCCAAGGCTCGCTCGAGATTGACCACCGATCCACAACGAAGCAAGCGTAGGTTGGTCACGTCCCAAGTCTCTCGCAACAGATTGAATTTAAAGCCTCGCGACTTACCACGCCTAACCACTTTTGTCACAGTTAGACAGCAACCGTTCACGGCAATACTATCTCCCTTTTTCGTGCCGCTCAGTGAAGCATCCGCCGTAACCATCAGATTCACGACCCCAGAGCCGTATTCGATGGCATCAATTCTACCTGTTTCCTCGACGAGTCCGGTGAACATGTTCAGGCTTATGTACTAGCGATGCAGGCGGTGAGCATCAGGTCGGAACCAAGTTTTCTCCAGCGGATTTTTTCGAGTGGCAGCCCTTGCGCCAAAGTAAGCCCTTNGCCNGCAACCGCAGTCNTGGCATCGCGACCGCCAAGAATTTTTGGTGCGTAAAAAAATGCAATACGATTTGTCAANCCAGTCTCAATAAATGCTGCATTCGTCTCGCCTCCACCTTCGACAAGCAGGTGCATGCACCCCTGTCTCCCAAGTTTACGCAGCAATTGTCTTAGACTAAATCCCCGCTTAGTTAAGGGACAAGTAATCACACGGCAGCGCTGCTTCAGTTGGGCCAATTTTGAAGCCGGAGCATCGCGCGAAACAATTATAGTTGTTTGTTCTCCAAGCACTCGAGCACTAAGTGGCGTGCGCGCTTTGGGATCGAGAACGATGCGGCGAAGGGCTGGNCCTCGNNATTCAACCTTGGGGCGCCGAATGTCACGTAATGTAAGCTTCGGATCGTCAGCAAGGATCGTGTTGATGCCCACTAGTATGGCGTCTGACTCGTGGCGCAGTTTCATTCCCTCTCTACGTGCCTCGGGACCGGTGATCCATTTCGACTCACCGGTAGCAGTGGCAATNTTGCCATCGAGTGTCATTGCCGACTTTACAGTCACAAACGGCAACCCAGTTGTGATCCAATGATTGAATGCAAGATTAATTTCAGCCACTTCCCCTGAAAGCACGCCGTGTTCGACAGAAATCCCCCGCCGCTTTAGCCATCTAAAGCCAAGCCCAGCATGAACAGGATTTGGATCAGTTGCGCCAACAACAACACGGGCGATACCAGCCTCGGCAATGGCCATCGTGCACGGCGGCGTACGACCGTGAGTTGAGCACGGCTCGAGCGTGACATAAAGTGTAGCGCCTTTGGTCTGATGACCTCGGCACTTTGCATCTGCGATGGCCTCGACCTCGGCATGCAGCATTCCGGCTCTTCGATGCCACCCTCTTCCGATAATTTTTTCGGACTTGTATAACACCGCTCCGACAAGCGGGTTGGGTGATGTCTCCCCTTTCGCCCGCTTGGCCAAGCGCAATGCCTCCCGCATTCGTTGTTNGTCGATTGGCATTATCGGGTAGTCGCAGCCGGTCAAGGATAAAGAATTGAACGTTTCCAACCGTCGCAGGTGTGACTGTAATGCAGCCTCTCGTGCAGACGCTTTTCACCTTCAAGCCAAAATTCAAACTCTTTTGGCTGGAGNCGCCAGCCGGACCAATGCGGAGGNCGCGGCACCTCATTCCCCTCGGGATATCGGGCTTCTAACTCCATCAAGCGCTGCTGCAGCTCGGACCTTGAATTCATTGGCGACGATTGTAATGAGGCCCAAGCGCCAACCCTGCTGCCGTGGTCGCGGCTGGCAAAATAAGCGTCTGCTTCCTCTTTGCTAACTGGTGAGACAGGACCATTAATGCGAATTTGCCGCCTGAGGGTTTTCCAATGAAAACAGATTGCNGCATTGGGGTTTGTTTTTAAATCGGTAGATTTACGGCTGTTAAAGTTAGTGTAAAATGTGAACCCGTTTTCGTTAGCACCCTTGAGCAAGAGCATGCGCACGCTCGGCCGGCCACTGGCATCCGCCGTCGCCAAAGCAAACGCCGTGTGATCATNATCCTCGACTTGCTCCGCCTCTGTCCACCACGCATTGAAAAGCGCCAACGGCTCGCTTTCGGACCCAAAGACNGNGTTCAGATCNAACATTTNAGTTTCATCGAGATAGGNCACCGTGAATTATTTCTCTATCTCCTTGCCAGCGGCCTTCCACCCCCTGAAACCTGGTGCGAGATCGACAAGATATTTGAAGCCCATCTTGCTCATTTTTTTGCAGGCGCTCGCACTGCGAACTCCACCGGCACAATATACTAGGTAGAATTTATCCTTCTCAAGCTTGGCCACATCAGTGGCAAAATCGGGTGAGAACCANTCGATCCATTTCGTTCCGGGAAGATGTCCGGCTTTATATTCTGACATTGTTCTCACATCGAGCAGCGTGAGCTTATCTGTTCGCCACATTTTCTCAAATAACGGTACACCAATCCGGAACGGCTCTCCTGGCTCGATGCCGTACTTAGCTGCAACTGAAGCACCAGACTTTGCATCATCCACCAATCCCCAAGCGATCGCGTTTGTAACAAGTTTGATGAAGTTTGGATTTGCAAAATCTTCGGCGTGGCCCATCGAGGTGTAAAAAGTACGGTTGCCCCTGTATTGATGCGTCCAAGCTATTGGTTCGGCGGGATGGCCCTTNACTTCTCCAGTGATCAGCGGTTGGGCAGCCTTGGCCAAAGGGGCATTCCTGTAGAGGGAACCACCCATCTTAAACTCAAGAGAAACGCCGTCGAGAATCGGATGGCCTATCGACGCTGGCACTGCGGTGGCTTTTCCGGATAGATTGTTTTTGTGATGCCCCTGATAATTGCCACCAAGAACAAGCTTGTCGAAGTCGAGCCAGTTTTGAAATGCATGGCTTGCAGTGCGCAGACCAATAATTGGCTTTCCGGACTCAATATAACGCTTCACTAGGCCAAGCTGCTCGGCGGGCAGCTNCATTCGTCTTGCAAAGAGAAGCAGAAGATTCGCTTGGTCAAGCATATCGAGACTTGGAAATTGGTGTTTCTCCTGTCTTACAATCACGGTACACCGGTAGCCGTGCTTTTGCTCCAGCCGTTTGGCGAACTGGGNTAGCGTGGTCGCCGAGTTGTACAGCGACTCGCCACTAAGCAAAACGATATGTTGTTTTGATTCTGCAACAGGGTTAGCGCCCATAGCAAGACAGCCGAACGCAATGATCAGAGGTGTCAACGAATTCATAGTACCGTTAATGAATCCCGAAATCGGGTTGGTTAAGATTCACGAGGATTACCAAACTGTCCAGTCAGCAATTGCTAAGCAGTGAATCAAAACTGAAAAAACTCAATTCTTAATGTTGACACACAAGATCTNGTGCTTTTGTCTGTGTTAGCCACACTCTATTGTGTTGGCTTCGGATTATGCGATGCCCGAAGTGCGGCTTTGTTGAAGACAAGGTGGTTGATTCTCGCTCCTCCANGGATGGACTATCCATACGGCGGCGGCGGCAGTGTCTTGATTGCAANCAACGCTANACGACCTACGAGGAGATTGAACGCGGCAACCTAATGGTTATCAAGGATGGCGGTGCTCGCGAGCGATTTTCACGCGACAAGCTTGAGTCCGGAATTAACATCGCATGCCAAAAACGCCCTATAAATGCCGAAGCCATCGATCAATCAATCCGCGAAATCGTTAATGAATTATTTGATGAATTCGACGGCGAAGTGCCCTCGAAGGCGATCGGCGGTAAGGTGATGTCCAAACTCAAGAACCTCGANGGCGTCGCTTACGTCCGATTCGCCAGCGTCTATTGGCGGTTCGACGATGCAGCAGAATTTCTAGAAGCGGTCCAAAAATTNGGAAACCGGGATGATACAGCTACAATCAAACTGCCTGGTTTTTAGGATGTCATCTGGGGAATTGCTNCCCTGTGCTGCAGAGGAGATCACCGANGAATTNCTNGGCGACGCAATTAANCTCATCGAACCTCAGACCATCCAAGAGGTACTCAAGGCTGTCGTGTACTATTTTCGCGAGGAAAGGAAATTCAGTAGCGTCTCGATAGACCAGTTTTCCAGCGCACTGGGTAAGGTTCTCCAAGGCTTTGGTTTTGATGTAGTGTTCGACGAGGACCCCAATTTGGACCTTCATATTGAGCAAACTGACTTGCACCTACTGGCCTCAGAGACAGAAGGACAAAGCCTAGAACTGTTTTTCTTTCAACGGCTCCGCCGGCAGGTTCTCACAAATCTGCGCCGTTCACCCAATATCATACAATTTAACGGTCTCAAGGAGTGCGTTAAGCAGATCGTCGGCGCAGAACGCTGGTGTGGTCGATGCCGCGTGATGCACAGTCAAATAGTCGCCTATCTACGGACTTGCCTAGACCAAGATTCGCAACACGACTGCTCGTTGCTCATCCGCTAGAATGGCCCTATCAAAGGGCTATATGAACCTAGAGCAAATACAGAGGGATGAAATATTAAGACGGCGCGAATTCCCCGTTGTTTCTCATACTATCTACCTAGCACATGCAGCTGTCTGCCCCCTGCCAGCTTGCGTGCGGGATGCTATCGGTCGATTCGCTGCCGATTGTGTAAANGGAGACCAAGAGGATTTTATACCNACAAACCTGCTCCAAGACACACGGCAACTCGCAGCCAAGATGATTGGCGCCCAAATGAATGAAATCGCCCTCGTCGGACCTACCTCNCTTGGGTTGAGCTTCATCGCACAAGGCATTGATTGGCAATCTGGCGATAATATCATCGTTAATGGGAATGACTATCCCTCAAACGTTTATCCGTGGATGGCACTTGAGGAAAAAGGCGTTCAACTCAGGCATCTGAAACCAGAGGAGCCCGGCCGCATCGAACCAGAGGATATTTTTAGATTGGTCGATTCACGCACACGTATGGCGGCGCTGTCTTCTTGTCATTATGTGTCTGGATGCCGGATCAACATCGACAAAATCGGCTGCGAACTTCGGTCGCGTAACGTGTTGGTTTGTGTCGATGGCATACAGACAGTCGGAGCGTTCCCGACACCAGTAGAGCATGTCGACTTTCTTGCAGCTGATGCGCACAAATGGATGCTAGGACCATGCTCTTCNGGCATTCTTTACGTGAAGCAAGCGGCACAGGAACGACTCAAGCCAGTAGTGCAGGGCTGGCATAACCTAAGTTGTCCAGACTTCATTGCGCAGGAGACGCTGAACTACAAGCCGGACAGCCGTCGATATGAAGCCGGCACGGCTAACTTGCTTGGTATCATCGGCCACCGGGCTTCGTTGGCAATGCTCAACGATGTGGGCGTGGATAAGATCGCGGCCGATCTGCTATCCAAACGCAAATTTATCGTCCCGAAGCTATTGGCCAAAGGATACGAAGTAATGCATCCGGAAGTGGGATTGGAAAATGCCAGTGGAATCGTAACATTTAATAAAAAAGGAGAGAACATGGCAGCGTTGGCGGAGCAACTTGGCCAATCAGGAATCAAAGTGTCACTGCGTGTCATGCGAGAGGGCTCCAAATTCATCCGTCTTTCACCCCACTTTTACAACACCGACACCGAACTGGATCGTCTGCTCGAAGAGCTTTAATCANTCAGCTCGCTGANGACCAAGCTTAGGAACAAGAAGAGGGGCAAAAAGCAGTAGCAATATAGAACCTATGCCGCCGTAGAGCTGAGGTGCAGCCGGGCCGACATGATCGATTAGCCATCCTGCAGCAAAGTTTGAGCAGATTCCGCCACCTAGACTGGAACTAACCATCGTGGCCAGCCCTTGACCAGTCGATCGCAACTCGTTCGGCACGAGATAATTAACACAAAGCGGCATAGCTACAAGCGCACCAACCACATAGACGCAGTGCAGAAGCATAGACATATATAGCACCAANGGTACATCTCCGAGAAATCCGCAAGCAAGCCATTTGAACCCGCCAGCCGCAAGCCCTGAAAACATCAGCAACCTCACGCCGATCCTACGGCGGATGTAGCCTGCCAGCGCAATGGCTATAATCTCCGGGATCAGCATAATGAACCAAAGCCACTTAAGCGTACCTAGCGTGTTCTCNGGCGCCACTGACTTGACGAACACCGGGAACAAGAACATCGGACCGTCGAGCATGAAGTTGGCTAGGAAAACATAAAGCAGGAATCNCAAAAAACGCCTGTCCTTAGTGAGTCGGCGCCACGCACCAGGCCTAGCCTTCTCTCGAAGGATCGTTTGATTAGGAATCAAAAACACGACAACAGTCGTCAGCAAAATAAGTGCTGCACAACTGGGAAACATCAGGCCCAGCCCCCAAGCATCATGCCCGAAATCAACTGCATCGAGGATAATCGGAAATCCGAAACAAGTAATCAGGAAACCGACCGATCCGAAGGAGCGGACCCACTCGAAATGAGAGTTGTGAGATCGATACAATACNCCAAGNCTTAATGCCATGCCCTGTGGGATTAGGCTGGTNTAAAACGCGGCNAAGAACATCGAGGCGAGCAGTAAAGCGGCGTAGCCGGCAACTCGCCATATCACTAAAAAGCCAAAAGCCATACCGATCGTGATGACAACCAAAATGATCTTGCGAGCGCCAGTTCGGTCGGCCAAATAGCCCCACGCCGGCTGGCCAACAAGACCGATCAGGTGAAAGACCCCCATGGCCAGCCCAATCTGTTGACCACTCAAGTCAAGATCGTTCTCTAGATACAGCGAATAGAAAGGAAAAAAGATGCCAAGTGATCCGAAGAGAGTCGCCCAAAAAAACGACAGTATGGCAATCAGTTTCCATTGTTCGCGGCTGATACGATCGGACATCAGGAAGGGTGTGCTTGGCCAAGCTTAAAAAAACGCCGCAAAGAATTCGGACGCTTGAATCTGGATTGCAAGAGGATTCGCCCTGTTCAGGGCGCGGGAACGATAGTCGGCGCAGCGGCGGGCTGTGNCGNTCCATTCCTGCGTTCGCGGCTCTCGCGCTTTTNCAGTTCTCTAAAAACCCGAGACGCTGCGTCCGTCATTTTCCGAGTGTCCAGCTTATTACCAGTAATTTGGGCCTCCATTTGGAGCGCAAGCAATTCCATTCCCCTCCCCATCGGGTCGTCTTTGGCAAACTGAAGAGAGTTAATCNGGTTCAGCCGAGCCTGCATCACATGCGGAGCCACGCCGGGGNTGCTGGTGTCTCCGTCGCTTTGGAGAAAGCTACGAATCGCATCGCGCTTGGTTTCCATGTTGTACTGGCTGCCGGTCATGATGTCGCGAAACATCTGGTCCGCCTGCGGATTAACGCCAACGTATCTTGATGCTGCCTCTGCAAGATTATCCATGTCGTCCTCATGGACTCGCCCACTGCGTAAGGCCTGGACAATAGCGTCTAGAGCATGCTGCTTTCCGACATCGTCAAAGTAATTCAGNATGGTGCGATCGATNCTCCCATCNTCATTTATAAACATTCCCTGCGCGGACTGTATGAAGGTCTGGTCGTCGTACATGTCTAGCACCATAAAAAGATAGTTCCGCGACACACGATCGAACTGGTTCCCACCGGCTATCTCAACGGGTTCAAGCAACAACTCGTGCGCTGCGCCCAGTGCTTCATCACGATAGGCGTCCCGACCAAGCCAGCCTTGGAGGGTCTTCGCGACATAGGCAATCTCAAATCCACGGGCAGTCGTAGCCAGCAGTTCNGCAATAGCGGCTTCCGAATGAGGGCCACCTATCTCCGCAAGTATGTCGATAAGGCCGACCCGCAATGTGGGCGGCTGCGAAAAGCTGAGTGTGGCCCGGAAACGACCGTACCGTTCTTGGCGTTCTTTTTCGCTTTCCTTGTCTCGTTGGACGGTGAAATCGACATCCTCCATCCGGTTAAAAAACTCTCGGATTAGCGGAACAGCGGCATTACCCTGAAGCANCAGACTCTCGAAAAGATAATTTAAACGGCGCTGCTCCTTATTGCGGTTATTAGAGGTCAGTCTGAACTGCATCAGTTCATCAAGAATCTCTGGTACGGATAGGCCACCCTCGGNGGGCGGCGCNTCACCACTGTCAATCTGATCANGGAGGCGATCGACCCGCGATTGGGCACTATCCAGCTTTGCGTTAAGCGAGGAGATCTCCTTCCGGAGCGCCTCCGCCCGAGCAGTGTTCGCGTTGGAATCTACAGCTGGCGGCGCTTCNCCACATCCAANGGAGAACACCAGCGCACTCAACACAAAGGTGGCGAGGATACCGTTGGATTTGATGTCTTGTTTCATGATTCACCGCGTTTGGCCAAGCGTCCTNCCACGGTCTACGGAGAGGGGACAACGGTTGGGCCAGCTGGGATGACTTGTTGCCGCTCGCCGGANCGCTGTTCCCGATTCACTTGATCTCTAAGCTTNCGAAAATTCGCGTGCATCGTTTCGTAAGCCTTCNCGTCATCAAATCCTNTTCCCTCGATTTTTGATTCCACTCGACCCGAATAAATCTCATTCGCCCAAGACATGATGTCATCATCGCCAAGTTGAATCGTATCCATAAGCGCCAAACGGGACTGCAGCACGCTCGCTTGTTCCTCTTTGTTCATATTGGTNANGTCCTCGGAGTTGTCCATGGAACGGATAGTCTCCATCTTNACATCAAGCGAGTACTGGTCGCTTGTCATGATATCCTGAAACAATGAGTCGGCCTGGGCATCGTTTTGACCAACTGCCTGCACCGCAACCCGTGCCATTTCCCGCATGTCACTTTCNCTAAGCTGCCCGCTTTTCATTGCCTGAACAACAGCATCGATGGCACGTCCGTCGCCAATCTCCTTGAAGTAACTCAAGACCGATCGATCTATTCTTCCCTCTTCGTTAATGAACTGATCCTTAGCGATTTCAATAAAGGTCCTGTCATTGTACATCTCAAGCACCATGAACAAGTATTGCCGTGAGGCAGCATCAAACTTGTTGCCGTTGTTCACAACAATGGGTTCCGCCAAAAGTTCATGTGCAGCCCCAAGCGCTTCATCACGGTAGGCATCCTTGCCGATCATCGACCTTAGTGTCCGAGCCACATATGCGATCTCGAAACCACGTCCGGTCGTAGTTAACACTTCTGCGATCGCTTCCTTCGCTTTTCCACCGCCGATCTCTGCAAGGATATCGATCAGCCCGATGCGCAGAGAAGGTGGATTATCAAAGTCCAAAGGCACTTTCACCATTCTTGAGCGCCAATAATCAAGCTCTTTGGCCTCGTCCTTCGGTGATTTTTGAATGCCGAAATCTACATCCTCCATTCGATTGAGAAAATCTCGAATGTATGGCACAGCCTGCTCACCCTGTTCAGCAAGATTTTCAAAAAGGTAATCTATTCGNCGTTGGGCCTGACGGCGGTTTCCAGCAGACAAGCTGGTCGCCGCCAACTCGTCTATGATCTCAGGCACAGACAAGCCGTCCGCAGCGACCGTCGTATCGCCTTGACCAAGCTCCCCGCGCAGGGCGTCAATGCGTGAGTGTGCAGCGGCCAATCGGGACTTAAGCGAAGCCCTCTCCTGCTCGAGTGTCCATACATCTTCCNCAGACCCACCTGTCTCCGGTGCACTGCCACAGCCCGTAACAATAAGGAGCGNTAAAATGAAACTACCTGAGAGGTTGTTTTCTTGCTCTGCTTTACTCAAAATNTGNCACCCGAGTNGTATTACAATANCACTTTAAACNGTTCAAAGTTACGAGCAGATACAAAAAACTAACTAAAGCTTTTACATTGGAGTTATGGGGCAGGAACTATAGTCGGCTGATTTCTTCGATTTCTTTCCCGATCTCCTCGATCACCACGCTCCCTATCATCACCCCTACCAAAAGCATTACGCCAAAAATCGCCTCCCAATCCCTGCATTTCTTTTCTCATATCAAATTCTTCTCCGTTGATCTTAGCTTCAATCTCCTTAGTGTACATTTGCATGACTTTGTTCTCAGCTTCATTTTCGCTAGGCTGAATGTTCGACATTAGGTTCAAGCGCGACTGTAAAACCGCTGTATCATCTGAATTATCCATTTCACGTAGTGCAGACCACTTAACTCGCATGTCGAATTCATCGCTAGACATGATGTCCTTGAACATCTGGTCTGCTTGAGGATTGGANCCGGTNTACTTGAGTCCTGCNCGNGCTAAGTCGCCAAGATCNCCCCGATCGGTAACCTGTCCACTATTGAAGGCCTGATAGATGGCGTCCATTGCTTGCTCCTTTCCCACATCGTCGAGNTAATCAAGTACACTATCATCGATCTTGCCATCATCACGCACCAACAAACCCTGAGCGGATTGGATAAAGGTTTGGTCATTATACATCTCCAAGACGCTGAATAGATAGCGCTTAGCATTGCGATCGTAATTGTTTGGATTGGGTACTTCGATTGGGTNACTAAGCAAATCATGGGCAGCTGCTATAGCTTCATCGCGAAAGGCATCAGGGCCAATCATGTCTCGGACAGTCTTGGCAACATACGCCACCTCAAAGCCNCGGGCGGTTTTTGAGAGCACCTCTCCCAAAGCTGATTCGGCACTGCTGCCCCCAATTTCCTTTAAAACGTTCATTAACCCTATACGTAGTGATGGAGGTTGTTCAAAATCAAGGGATGAGCCTCGAGATCTTTGTCGCATGCGCTCCATCCAATCGCCCCCTCTTCCACGGCTTCGGCGGCCCTCATCTTCCCCCTCGGTCCGTTGCACAACGAAGTCGACATCCTCCATCTTGTTCAAGTAAGCGCGAATGTGGGGCACAGCAGCATCGCCCTGTTGAATAAGGCTCTCGAATAGGAACTGCACTCGGCGTTCAACTGACCGACGGTTCTGCGCCGTCAACTTGATATTAGTCAGTTCATCAATGATCTCTTCCGCGGACAGCCCCCCGTNTGTTACCGATGCCCCGGCTCCATTGAGCTGNGCCCTGAGGCTATCGATGCGTGACCGTGCATCCGACAACTGTTTCTTCAATGAAGCGTTTTCCTTCCTCAACACCTCGGCATCGACATTGTTTGCGGTTTCCAAAGGAGCGGGAGATTTGCCGCATCCAACAGTTAGAAACACAGCAGACAGAAATATACCGATCGCGGCTCGGGTTAAGTGTGGATTTGATTTCATAATTGCACTTTTAGTTAAAACCTTACATTTCANATCTANTACTAATACGGCCTTGCAATTGGNNAAGTTACACAAAACAAAATGAATTTTGACTGGCCAACATCAGAAAGCAAACCGTTATTCCAATTAAAATTGCCAAATTCGTTTCAAAAGCTTCCGTGATGAAAACCTGTCATCTACAATGAGGGGCCATTGAAGGAATCACCCAAAACCCTAAAACGCACCGCGCTATTTGACGTCCACACTACGCTCGGCGCACGTATGGTCGACTTTGGCGGCTGGGAAATGCCAGTGCTCTACTCCAGTATCACATCGGAACACCTGGCTGTCCGGGATGCGGTTGGTTTATTCGATATTTCGCACATGGGAGAATTGATCTTTGAGGGTCCCGATGCCTGCTCGTTTCTGAATAAACTGCTCACCAACGATCTCTCGCGTCTTGAACCCGGTCAGGGACACTATACGCTTCTTTGTCAGGACAATGGCGGNGTGATCGATGACCTGTACGCCTACCGGCTTAGCGCTGAAACTTACCTTCTCGTCGTCAATGCATCGAGGGTTGAAATCGACTGGATGTGGATCAAAGCTCAGCGCAATACGAAGCATAAATCCATAAAGATGGATATGAGCAACCTGTCAGCCGAACACGCGGCGATGGCATTGCAGGGGCCAAAATCCGAAACGGTTCTTACTGGCCTGTTTCCGAAAGCGATCGAGCTGAAGAAAAATAGNATNACTGAACTCGANTTCGGCAGCTCCNCGATTTGGGTTTCNCGAACAGGCTATACCGGCGAGGACGGTTTTGAGCTGATTACACCCAACGAGCATGCCATTGTGCTCTGGAAAAAACTGACAGAGCTTGGCCAAACGCTCGGCCTTATNCCGGCGGGCCTAGGGGCGCGTGATACTCTGCGAACTGAAGCCGGGTATTCGCTATACGGCCATGAGCTAACCCCCGAGACCACGCCAATCGAGGCCGGGCTCGGATGGGCTGTCTCAATCGACAAGTCTGAGTTTATCGGGCGAGAGATGCTTGCAGCTCAGAAACAGGATGGTGTATCCCGCTGCTGTATCGGTTTCAAAATGACAGGCAAAAGCGCGCCACCGCGCGAGGGTTACAGAATATTTGCCAATGATGCACCCAACCGGGACATCGGTGAGGTGACCAGTGGGACGCAAAGCCCGTCGCTAGGCTATGGCATCGGCCTCGGTTACGTCGAGTCCACCCATGCCCATCCCGGTACCCCCATTAAGATCGAGATTCGCAACCGCAGCTTTCCTGCACAAGTGGTCCAGCGGCCAATTTATCGAAAACCGGATTGACCACCAGGCCGATAGTTCGCTAGAACTGCTCAAGAATGTCAGCCGTCCCGACCGACTTGAAGTATGTCAGCTCTCATGAATGGGTNAAAGTGGAAGGAGATAACGCAACCATCGGTATTTCNGACCATGCTCAGGAAGAACTAACCGAACTGGTGTTCGTCGAATTACCNGAGGATGGTAGCGAATTNAGNGCTGGAGACCCGTGCGCTGTTGTAGAATCGGTAAAGACTGCCAGCGACATATATGCACCGGTGAGCGGCCAAGTTATCGAGATAAACAAAGCCCTAGAAACAGAGCCGGGCACCGTCAATCAAGACCCCTACGGCAACGGCTGGTTTTTCAAGATTCGCCTTTCGAAACTGGAGGAAATTGACGAACTGCTCTCTAACGAAGAGTACGCCGAACAAATCAACACCTGAAACTACGCTTGTTTAGGGGAGAATTCTTTCAAAAGTGATCTTAATAACAAAATAAGTTNTTTAAGNAATAGTACGTGTACGTTGTATTTTTGTTGCCTCAGATTGCTGGTTTTGGCACGTTCGTNTGGAACAGGCTTTTTTCGGCCAATAANATATCATGAAATGGTTCAAATTCCCCTATCTTCCACTTGTAGTTGCTCTTGGCCAAGCAACAACCAGCTATGCCGCTAAAATTCCCGCTTCACCGGCAGATAGCTGGCCAATGTACCGCGGCTCAGCTTCACTTACAGGTCTGTCAAAAAGCAAGCTAAGTGCATCACTAAAACCGCTCTGGACATTCAAGGCAAAAGAAGGCTTTCACGGCACTGCAGCCATTGCTGAAGGTATGGTTTTCGTCGGATGTGACGATGGCAATCTCTACGCGCTGGACTTCAAAACTGGCAAAAAAATCTGGGCTTTCAAGACTGATGACATCGTGGAGTCCGCACCGCTAGTGAAGGACAGCAAGGTATACTTTGGTTCATCCGACTGTTTTGTCTACGCGCTGAACGCCAAGGACGGCAAGCTGCTTTGGAAATTCGAAACAGAGGATCGCGTGCTGGGTGCACCAAATTTTTTCCAGCCCAAAGCAAAAGATGCCAAACCGTCTGTGATCGTCGGAAGCTACGACTTCAAGCTTTACTCGCTTGACCCAGTTTCTGGCAAAAAGAAGTGGGACTACGAGACATCTAATTACATTAATGGTTCACCTGCAGTGTTCTCCGGACTCACTGCTTTTGGTGGATGCGATGCGCTATTACATGTGATTAATCTCAACGAGGGCAAGAAACAAAAACAAATCGATGCCGAGGCCTACATTATAGGATCGGCCGCTGTGGTAGATAACATGGCCTACATTGGCCATTACGAGAATGAGTTTCTCTGCATCGACATCACCGAAGGCAAGATCGCTTGGAGGTACAAGGACCGGGCGTTCGCGTATGCCTCCTCCCCCGCGGTGACGGAAGATCGACTGGTGGTCGGTTGCCGGGATAAACGGTTGCATTGTCTCGACCGTAAAACGGGCAAAGGGATCTGGGCCTTTCGCACTCGCGGCTCAGTTGACAGTTCACCGGTGATCGCAAACGGCAAGGTAATCGTTGGCTCAGACGATGGTAACCTATATGTCGTCTCGCTGGAGGACGGCAAAAAACTTTGGTCTTACGAGATAGGCGAAGCGGTGATCGCTGCGCCGGCCGTGGCCAGCGGCACGATCGTGATCGGAGCAGAGGACGGGCGGGTCTACGCCTTCGGTTCGTCCAAATAAACCTAGGAGCGCGTCATGAACGAAACCTCCGCCATTGCCAAGACCGCACCACCTCTGGATAAACAAACCACCGTCGGCAACTATTTCGTATCAAATTATCCACCGTTCTCATTTTGGAAACAGGAGGATGTACCAGATTATCGCGATGCTCTGGATCAGGCTCCCAAACGTGATACGCCAATGGGCATCTATGTGCATATCCCCTTTTGTCGCAAGCGCTGTCATTTTTGCTACTTCCGGGTTTATACAGATAAAAACTCAAAGGAAATCCACAACTATATCGATGCCTTGCTTGCTGAGTTAAAGCTGTACGCAAATGAAAATTTTATCGGTGGGCGAAATCCCAACTTTGTCTACTTCGGCGGTGGCACACCTTCATATTTGTCCGAGTCACAGCTGCGCCATTTGACCGAT
>PBKH01000072.1 GCA_002721375.1 Verrucomicrobiales bacterium | reverse complement strand
CATTTTTTTTCAATTCTCCATTGTGACTGAGCAAACACCAAAGAAGTGCAATGAATAAAAAGCAATAAACTTAGAAGTGACTTAAACATTCGAACAAGAACTTACTTTAATTAATCAAGGAATCAATACTCAATGCAATGACAGCGCTGCTCAGAAACCTAGAATTTGAGCCGTATGAGGTGTGGGGTATGCAGTCGAAAACCATAAAACTCTGGAATCTTGTACACTAATAAATAGGTGAATTAACGCTGGGCAATCTAGAGGCCGTATGAATAATGAGGTTCGCTTTATGATTTTATTTCAAAGGAAAAGCGCCCGTCAGTTTCAAGGTGTTTATGAGACTGGGGGGGTGTTGTTTCTGTTACTATTCGGAATCCTTGTTTGTAGTGCAGGAGATGAAGGCATTAAACGTGTATATCTAAAAGACAGACAGGTGAGAGTGGAGGCTTGTTTTTTAGCTAGAGATAATGTTCGTTTGTTGCAATTACAAACACACCAAGATTTATCAAACGGTAAGCAGCTAAGTCTAGACTGGAGATGGAAAGATGGTGTAGGCATGGCAAACTTGGGGCGTTTTGCCGATGGAGTTGACGCAGCATTTTGCAGGTTTCAGTTGATAGATATGCTTAATTCTAGGTCGATTGGGCAAGCGCGCTGGGTTGAGAACATTGAGTCATTATCTAAACGGACCAATGCTTTTCCTTCAGCCGAAGGGATTAAAGGTTTACAGTGTATCGAAGACATTAATGATGCTATACGGCTTGGAATCAAGCAGGCTGCGCTAAACGTTACTCTCGATCAGTTGATAGATTGGCAAGGAAAAGCCGGGTCGATATCGCGACAAGTAAATAATCAGCAGGTTTTTTTCCATGCTAACTATGTTGCACATATTGATTCCCAATTAAAAAGGCTAACTGAGGCGGGGGTTGTAAGCTCGCTTATAATTTACAACCGTATACCAAGAATAGGCGACGGAAGCCCCCTTGTACATCCTAAGACCGATTTGGATAGGTCTAAATCTCATGTGGGTGCATTTAATCTTACCACCGAGAAGGGTGTGCTGCTTTATCGTGCTGCAATCGAGTTTCTCGCTGATCGTTACTCTAACCCTATCAATAAACATGGTTTAGCAAAGCGGTTTATCATTGGGAACGAAATTCAGTCGCATTGGCACTGGTATAACTTGGGCGAGCTGTCTATGCGGCAGGTGGTGGCGGAGTATCACAAGGCATTGAGATTAGCCCACTTGGCCGCTCATAGCATTCACCCTGGTATTCAATTGTATATTTCAATGGACCATCATTGGTCAGCGAGGATGGGCAGCAACCCTCTTCGAGGAATGTCAGGTAGATATTTTATAGAGACACTTAATGCCGTATCCAATCTAGGCGGAAATTTCGATTGGCACGTAGCTTTTCATCCTTACCCTGAGAATTTATTTGAACCAAAGACATGGCTAGATAATACAGCCATTGCTTCTTTCGATACTAAAAAAATTACCTTTAAAAATATTCAAGTCCTTCCTGCTTTTCTGCAACAGGAACGATTCCTGTACAAGGGAAAGCGCCGACGTGTAATACTTTCTGAGCAAGGTTTTCACTCGGCAGATGGAGCAAAAGGCGAGATTGAACAAGCAGCTGCCTATGCTTATGCATATTATAGAGTACGACATACTGAAGGTGTTGATGCCTTTATACTGCATCGGCATGTGGATCACCCAGGAGAAGGTGGCTTGCGGCTTGGCTTGAGAAGTAGTAAAGATGGTGGGTTTCGCCATGTTTATGAGGTGTTTCGCCGTGCTGACACTAGTGAATGGCGCGAAGCTTTTCAGTTTGCACTACCAATTATCGGTGTAAAAACATGGCCCGAAACTCTTCCTTAAGTAAGTTGCAGAGACGTAATTTTGTAACCGAAATTGACAGGAATTAATTCCGTATTACAGTTCGCGGGCTTTTATGAGAGAGGATTTGCATATCGCAATTGTGGGAGTAACTGGCGCCGTGGGTGACGAAATGCTCAAGACGCTGGAGAAGCGACACTTCCCTGTTAATAAGTTGACTGCACTGGCATCCGAGCGATCTGCGGGTAAGACGGTCTTTTTCCGAGGTGAAAAGGTTACAGTTCAGGTGTTGAATGAGAAATCGTTCGAGGGGGTCGATATTGCTCTGTTTAGCGCTGGAGGTGGAACTTCCAAGGAGTTTGCTCCGATTGCTAAGGCGTCTGGAGCGGTGGTTGTGGATAATTCTAGTACGTTTCGAATGGATGCTTCAGTCCCTCTAGTCATACCAGAGATCAACGCCGCTGAAGTTGCTGGACATAACGGAATTATTGCCAACCCGAACTGTTCCACGATTGTCACGCTCATGGCGTTGTATCCGCTTCACAGGGCATTCGGAGTGAAGCGGATATTTGCTTCCACTTATCAAGCCGTATCCGGTTCAGGGGCTATGGGCATTGTTGAGTTGGAGCGACAGGTGGGGCAGATCAAAGAGGGCAAGGAGGTGACTAAAGAGGTTTACCCGCATCAGATTGCCTTCAATGTTCTGCCGCATGTCGATCGGTTTCTCGACGATGGCTACACCAAGGAGGAGATGAAAATGGTGCATGAATCGAGCAAAATTATGGGGCTGCCGAGTTTTAGGGCGAGTGTAACTTGTGTCCGCGTGCCGGTTTATCGCGCTCATTCAGTTTCAGTCAGTGCAGAGTTTGAAAAGTCTGTATCAGTTGAGAAAGCTCGAGAAGCTATTATGGCTGCGCAGGGGGTCGAATTGAATGACAACGTTGCTACTAATGGTTATCCGTTGCCGTTAGAACTAGCTGGGCGAGATAATTGCCAGGTCGGAAGGGTACGTAAAGATTGTGCGATGGAGAACGGGTTAAGTTTCTGGGTGGTTGGGGATCAGTTGCTCAAGGGCGCTGCGCTAAACGCCGTTCAAATTGCCGAGGAAGTTGCCAAGCTTTAATCGGAAAAATTGAATCCATTCTGCTCCAGCATTTTCAATGCTTTCTTGTTCACCGAGTCGTGAAACCAGCTTAGAATTTCTTTTGCCTGTATATTGCTGACACCTACAACTTCCTGAATCATTTTCGGCTCGCAGGTTCGCAGTCCATCAACAGAATTGAATGTTTCGGCTAATTTCTTTGCTATGGTTATATTGACTTCCGGCAGTTTCAGTCCGTAAATCAGAGCACAGGCACCTGCAGACTTGCTGCTATCCATTTGTTGCTGAATTTCTTTTAGTTGTGTGTTTGGAACGCTATTAAGCCGATTCCAGTCGCCCGGTCCTAATTCATACAATTCGCCGGGATGCAGAACCAAGCGTAGGCTGGCAAGCTGTTTTGCTTCAGCTATTCCAATGGCCGGGATGTTAGCAGCCTGCGGGGAACACCATCTAATGAGCCACTTCTCTACCTTGGCGGGGCAATCCAAATTGGGGCAATCGTTGTCAATAAGAACTGAGTCGCACTCGATGCATTTGGGTCCGTTTGGTCCTTTAAAAAAAAGACTGATATTATGGAGAAGCGAAGGCACGGGGCATCAGTTGTGGTCCTGACTGTTAATCGGTTCCTCCGGTTCAATATACTCAACCTTTGCCGATTTCTTTAACTCATCTACCAACTTCTGAAGTTTTGCATCTTGCCGTTGCGCTATGATTTCTGCCTCTATGTTTTCCCGAACCGATTTGAATGGCTTAGGGGATCCCGTTTTGCGTTCGGTAACCTTGGCTAGGTGGAAGCCATGCGGAGTTGCAAAAATTGGGCTGATTTCACCCGTCTGCATAGAGAAAGTCACGATTTCAAATTCATCCATTAATTCGCCTCGCTTGAAAAATCCAAGGTCGATCTCCTCTTCGGGTTTGTCTGAATGCTTGCATGCCAACTGGTTAAAGTCAGCACCTCCGACGAGTTTCTGTCGAACCTCGCACAAGTTCTTGAAAATAGTTTCACGTTCCTCGGTTTTGCGAACTGATTTAAAAATGTGCGAGGCCCGGACCTCTTCCTCTTCACTGTACTGCTCTATATTCTGATCGTAAAAGGAACGACACTCTTCTTCGGTGGGGGTTGCGAGTGCACTGCATGTTTTTTCACGCAGGGACTCCACCTTGAGGTTTAATCTTAGGTCATCACGAATCAATTCATCCTGATCCGGGACTAGGCCCATATTTGCATAGAATTGATCGGAACCTCCATGTTCGTCTTTGAGTTTTTGAAAAGCTCGATAAACTTCTTCATCTGACGGTTCGGGTATCGTTCGCTCTGCTTCCTGTGTTAATAGTGCACGAAACGTGATGTTCTCCTTTGCGTAGCCGCGGAATTCATCATCGCGTTCACAGCAAGAGATTGAACTGAGGCTTTCGTAATGGGCCTTGATTGCGGAGAACTCCTGATCGATGGCAGAATCGTCTATTGTTTGGCCGTTGATCAACAATGGCATGCCGAATATTCCGTCGTAAAAACCCACTTGGCAATGATGTTTTGACTAGGCCTATAGTAAATGAACTTGACCCGGTGCGTTATCTTCGAGATTTCAGAGCGTGTAATTTAAAACAGTGTAACCATCGAGTTAGCTGGCTTGAGCACATTATTAACATTAAAATTAAAACGGAATCTGATGAATGTGAAAAAGAACAACTAGATCAAGGGTGGAAACAAAAGTTTGAAAACGAGATTTCAGATACTGACAGTATTAGCGACACTTCTGGTGTTCGGTAGTGGTATTTGGCTTGCTAAAGAGCAAATGGAGTTACGGATGCGTGAACAGGTGTTGGCTCGCTATGCTCAGGAACTTTACTCGATTTCTTTAGTCCACCAAGTCACAATGGCGGAGTCAGGGGAAATTCTGTTTTTGGAGGATCCCACTGAGCAGTTGGGCTTCGTTGAGGCAATCTCCGAATTAACTGGTGCGCTTGGGGTTCGCCTTTATTCGCCTCAAGGCGAGTTCTTGATTGCTTCCAATGGAAATGTCACAGAAGGACTACTTTTAGAAAAAGACTTGCGTAAAAGCGCATTGCTTTTTCCGTCCGGCTCTCTGAGCGATTCTGCTGAGGCAGGAGAAATTTTTTGGGAGCCTATACTTGAGGGGTATTCCGAGAAGGAGCCCATGCCGGTTCGAGAGGTGGTGTTACCTGTGCATGTAGCAGATGCAGATGAACTTCTCGGTGTTGCGCAGTTTCTCTTTGACGCATCCGATGCTCAGCATGAAATTGAGGAACTAAATGTCATTCTAGTTCGTCAAAGTTTTACGATCTTTACCGTTGGAGGTGGCGTGATTGCACTGATTTTGTCGGCCTCTTTCATGCGCATTAATCGAATTCATCGCTCTCTGGATCGGAGTTCTTTTGCGCTAAAAAAGGCCAACCAGGCATTGGCACTTTCCGCTCGGACCAGCGCAGTTGGTGGTGTTGCTTCGCACCTTATTCATGGCCTGAGAAATCCGCTCGCAGGTTTGCGTTCTTATCTTGATGGTGGCAGGGTTGGTAAAGATGAGCTGGCTGCTGCGCAATCAGCAGCCAAGCGGATGGAGGCAATGGTCGACAACATTGTTCGCACACTTGGTGAGAGTGAGTCTGGAGCACACTACGAACTAAGTGTAGAGGAGTTATTCGAGTTTTTTAGGTCTAGAATTGAGCCGGTTGCGCGGGATCATCAGGTGAAACTTATTACTGAATCAAGAGGAGGGCGTGAACTGGACAACCGTGAGGGTAATCTTGTTTTACTTATTTTAGAAAACCTAGCGCAGAACGCGATCGAGGCCGCTGGAGGTGGAGGGCAAGTGATTGTTTGCTCTGGTGAGATAGATGGTGTGACTACCTTCGAGGTGATAGACAATGGGTCGGGTTTGCCGGAAACGGTTAAAAAAGGCCTGTTTCAGCCCGGCTGCACTTCGAAAGAGTTGGGTAGCGGGTTGGGGCTAGCGATTAGTGGACAGCTGGCTGCTTCAATCGGTGCTGAATTGACTTTAGAAAAGTCAGATGAAAATGGGGCCACGTTTTGTTTGGCTTTAAGTAATCGCAACGTTTAATGCACGGCTTCGAACACCTTTGAAAGGCGACGCAGTAGCCGGCCCATTTGCGCAAGTGGAATCATATTTGGGCCATCACTGGGTGAATGGAAAGGTTTTGGATGTGTTTCAATGAATATTCCGTTGGCCCCCGCAGCCAGTGCTGCTTTGGCGAGCGCCGGTGCGAATTCACTTTGACCTGAAGAATGGTCGCCGCCACCGCCGGGTGACTGAACTGAGTGAGTAGCATCGAATACGATTGGATAGCCGAATGAACTCATAATTGGTATTGAGCGCATATCTGCAACAAGATTGTTGTAGCCGAAACTGCTGCCACGCTCTGTCAGAAGGATTTGGTGATTTCCGCAGGCAGAGACCTTAGCCGCAACTTGTTTCATCTCGGTTGGTGAAAGGAATTGCCCCTTCTTGAGGTTGATAATGTTGCCAGTTTTGGCTGCGCTGGCAATTAGATCTGTCTGTCGGCAGAGAAAGGCGGGTATCTGCAGGATGTCAACAACCCGGGATGCCTGTTCCGCCTGCTCAGGGTTATGAATGTCTGTGAGTATTGGCACGCCAACTTTTTCGCGAACTGCGCTAAGGATTTGCAGGCCGGCTTTCAGTCCAGGACCTCTATGGCCTTTAGAGGAGGTTCTGTTGGCTTTGTCGAAGCTGGCTTTGAATATGTATGTGATGCCTAGCTCGTCAGAATGGCGCCGGAGGATGCGTGCGATTTTAAGGCATAGTGCTTCTGATTCGATCACACAAGGTCCCGAAATTAGGAATAGCCGATTTTTCCTATTAAGCTTCTTCCAAATAGAGCTTGTTGTCATCCTGTAATTGCGAATTGGCTATTATAGAAAGTAGATGATGAATCGAGCCGCGAAATAATGCATGCACCAAGTGCTGTGTCGAGTGAATAGTCAGCGCAGACGGAGAGTTAATTGCCCTGTTCTGCGGCGTAGGAAGAGTCCATTGCGTCGCATCTGAACCACTTCAAGTTTGAGTTGCTGATCTTTTTCTCTTCTGTAAACCTGTCTGGCGGCTCCGACGATATTGCTAACATTTTGACCGTCAATAGCGAGAACGACTATTCCGGTTGTAAGGCCTGCTTCGTCAGCTGGTGAGCTGTCGTCGACTTTGGATACTACAAGTCCATCGGTTGAGTTGTAGCCCAAGGCTTGAGCTAAATCCGGTGTCAATTCCTCTAGGGTGGCCCCGGTTTTTTTACGAATTAGATCAGCATTAAAATAGTCGCTTTCGGGGACAAGCTTTACCTCGCAGGCTATCTTTTCACTATTGCGTCGGAGTTGCAGGCTGACTGTACGGTTACTCTCAAGGTTGATCAGTCGGTTGGAAAATTCAATGAAGTTGCGAGGTGCGTGGCCATTAATGGTTTCTATCTTGTCGCCTTCAAATATTCCAGCTCGATCGGCTGGGCTATTTGGTTCTACGGAGCGTATTGTCAATGGGATGCTGTCTGGCTGAATAGTCGCACCAAACCAAATTCCATTAAGGAACTCAGGCGTGAAAAGGCGACCGAGAGACTCGTTGACCCGCTTGATTGGAATAGCAAAGCCAATGCCTTGACCTTCCCGAAGTACGGCAACATTGATGCCGATAATTTCGCCATCAAGATTGATAAGTGGGCCACCGCTATTGCCAGGGTTTATAGAAGCATCGGTCTGCAGCCAGTCTGGGATATCTAATTTATTTCCATCACTGTCGGCTCGACGGCTTTTAGAGCTAAGAATGCCGCGGCTGACCGAGCCTCCAAGTCCGAAGGGGTTCCCGAGAGCTAGCACTGTTTCCCCTAGTAACAGATCATCGTTTTCGGCAAAATTGGCCGTTGCAAACACCTCGCCGGCTCTCTCTGGAATTATTTTAAGCAGTGCTATATCCGTTGCTAGGCTGCCGGCAATTGCTTCGGCCCGATACATTTTGGCTTCACCTGGATTATTGCTGATTTTTACCCAAATTTCGTCCGCATCCTTCACGACATGGACGTTGGTGAGAACATAGCCTGAGGGGTCTACAATTACACCAGAACCTGCACTTTCCTGTGGTGGCAGTTCCTGAGCATAAGGCGCCCAGTTATCCCGCCACCAGTCGTAATAATAACGCACACGTTGTACACGCGTCTTAGTTGCAATATTGACTACGCTGGGTAGAACACGTCCTACGGCTTCAACAACCGCATCTTTTCGTGGGGGTTCCGCCGCATGGCCAAGTAAGCTGCCCCAGAGAGTCAGGCCAGCTACACCGATCAATACCTTTATATATCTCGATTTTGGCATAAAAAAGTTCATTTGACAGATTCATCCAAGAGATGTTCATTCTGACCGCCTCTTTTGGGAAACAAGTTATCCACAATCAATGCAAAGGGCTTGACCGTTTCCCTGGGTTTGTTAGGAATTTGCGCCATGACTTTACGTCTGATTCTGCTTTGCATTACCTCTAGCATAGCGGCCGTTTCTACAGGTTGCATAAGCACACCACAAGGGAAACAGTTTGGAGTGCCCGGCGTTCGGGACACCGTGACCAGTCGTTACGAGCGACCAATGGCCCAAGTGCTGAATTCGGCCAGGGAAGTACTATCTCGTACCGGAACATTAACCGGTGACGACGTAATCAACAACGCCGTATCTGCAAAAATCGATAACCGAAGTGTTTGGGTAACAGTGGCGGAAGTAGAACCATTGGTTACCGAAGTAAAGGTGCGAGTTCGATCTTCAAGGGGTACTGGCGATCTTGCATTGGCATCGGAGATCGATAAGCAGATTGCACTTGGGCTGGTTGTTACACCCTGATTAGTTCTTCAGGCCTATATCCTGTTCGTAATTGCCGAGCTGCAGCTTGGTAGAATTATGTTTAGCGCCCCTCAACTCGATGTTGAGGTATGAAATCCGCTGTTGCGCCCGCACCGCAGGAGCCGCCTTCGGGTCCAAAGCAACGACCCGCTCCAGAGTGGCGCGTACCGTCTCGTGCGACTCGCCGTTCTTGACCTGAATATCTGCGATCCTGTTCAGCCAAGCCGCCTTTTGGTGGATAGTCGTCCCCGGTAGGGCCAACAGGTGTTCATACTGCTCAGCGGCTTTCACCGGCTGGTTCGCGTGACCGAGATACAGCGCCGCCAATTCTTCGCGGTTGCCAACTGAGTCGGGATGTAACGCTACCCGGCGCAGGTTGTTGGCCAATGACTTGTCGCCGGCTTGCTGCTGGTTCGTTTCGATGGCCTTTGGCAATTCCAGCGGACTGGTGAAGTCATCATTCCCTGCCGACTCTTCGACAAGTTTCTGGTACGACTCATTGAAATCGACGACTGCTGCTTCGGTTTCCTCCGACGAGTCGAGGCTAGCGAGTCGCTGCGCAGCGAATTGTGCCGCTTGCGATTCCGGCAACGCCTCACGGATTTGGCGCAACGTCCGCCTAGCCGCACCGGGGTCACCGGCCAACCGCAATTGCCAATCCGCTATCTTGTTCAGCGCCACGGGAAGCCGATAACTCAGCTGTTCCTCACACTCTATGGCTTCCTGCACGGTCTCTGTCGCCGACTCCAAGTCGCCGAGATTTTCTGCCTGAATAGATGCCTTGAGCATCAAACCGTCGAAATTGCCTGGATGTTTTGCCAACTCCTCGTTAACAGCCTCGACTGCTTCCAAGTATTGACCTCGGTTACGCCGTGCATTTGCGACGCCATATTCTGGCTTGTTGTATGATAAACGGGAGTCTCCGGTCAGCGCATTGGTAATCGGTGATGCCATCCATTCGCTGATTGCGGGAGTCCACCACAACCCAAGCAATATTGAGCCGGGTAAAATTATAACAATAAAGACAATCAGAAATGAAAGACCCTTGGCTGTTAGCGCAGAAAAACCCATAAAGGTAAGGACCATTAAGCTAACAGTCCATTTTACGATTACTTTTAACGGATCTTTGTCCGGTTTTTTTATTTGTTTTCTAATGAAGTAAATGACTAAAGCAATTAAAACCCCGTAAACAAGAAAAGCTCCGTAGACACGTTCCAATGTTGATTGGAGTAACAGGATCATTTTAAATGGAATTGAAGGCGGCTACGTGCTCGGCTTTTCATGTCACGCATTTCCATCTCGTCTACCTGCCATCGGCCGTTTTTTTTAGTGAGACCTTTCACGGAAAAACGTTTAACAGGCTTTGGGGAAGCGTTGTAAAGGTCTGCGAGTAAAATGCCTCCTGTCTTTTGATCCACCCATGAAACAACGCGGTGATGCTCTCCATTTGATGGATTTGGATTGCGACTTTCGAGGACATAGCACAGCCGGCTTTTACGTCTTTGGGTTTTCAGCACTATCTGGCTTGGCCAATATAGAAATTCCATACCAAGGTCCGATAATGTGAAAGCAGAATCAGCTAGTCCCTTGTGGATTTCAGAAGGTTTAGCCAACCGTTCGTTGTGTTCATATCGGTTTGCTTCACCAATAGAATGGCAGATGCGCCATAGATCGATGACACCAACCTTGGATCTAGCCTTATAAGTTACACACCACTTTTTCGGGCGAATCGATGTAGCCTCAATTAGCAAACTTGATGTATTTCGTTTGCCATCTTTTTCGAAAACTTCCAAAGTTGCTTGAATTTCAGTTGCTTTTTCCGGGGGGCGCTCCCGCATGGATCGGGCCAGTTCTTGTCCATCTGGAAGCGGTTCCACAGCTACCATGAGGGGAAAAGGCAGCAGGGCGGTCGCAAGGGCCGTCTTCAACATAGGCGAAACTGAAAAAACCACTTTCATGATCTTAACAAAGTAAGAAGTTGTCGTCGTTATTATTCACGCTTGTAAATATATTATTTAGCGTATTCTACAAATCTGTTTTCTCTGATAATTGTAACCCTAATATGACCTGGGTACTGTAGTTCATCCTCAATTTTGCGGGCTACCTGCCGGGCTAGTTCATGACTGTCATCGTCGCTGGTTTTCTTCGGGTTCACGATGATGCGGATTTCACGGCCGGCTTGCACTGCGTAGCATTTGTCCACGCCGTCAAAAGAGGTTCCGATCCGTTCTAGATTCTTGAAACGTTGCAGGTAAGAGGTCATTGTTTCGGATCGAGCGCCAGGGCGAGAGGCGCTGATGGCATCGGCCGCACTAACAAGAATGCCCCAGATGAAATCGTAAGATACTTCGCCGTGGTGAGAGGCTACACCATTGACGACATCGTCAGGCTCCTCGTGTCGTTTAAGGAAATCTGCTCCGACGATGGCGTGCGGTCCATCATTCTCCTCTGACATCGCTTTCCCAATGTCGTGCAAAAGGCCGATTCGCCTGGCCTTGGCCGTGTCGAGCCCCATCTCGGCTGCCAGCAGCCCCATCAGGTGTGCGACTTCGACAGAATGCGCAAGCACATTTTGAGAATAGCTACTCCTGTATCTTAATTGGCCCAGCACTTTAAGGACCTCCTGATTTAAGTGATTGACGCGGGCTTTTTGGGCGGCCTCTTCGCCAACGTTAGCCAAGTTGTAATTACTTTCCTCAGTGACTTTGGAAACAACTTCTTCGATTCTCGTGGGGTGAATTCGGCCGTCCTTAACTAGGCGTGACATCGATTCGCGTGCGATTTCACGCTTTATCGGATCAAACCCAGAGAGAACGACTGTGTTTGGAGTGTCATCTATGAGGACTGTTACACCTGTGGCTGTCTCGAAAGCACGCACGTTGCGTCCCTCGCGTCCGATTATTCGCCCTTTAATATCTTCATCGCCGTTGAGTGAAATTGTTGCTGTGGTGGTTTCGTAAGTTTGCTCCCCGGCATATCGCTGTATCGCTAGTCCGATGATTCGCCGGGCCTTTTCCTCTGCATGGTCTTTAGCGTCATTTAAGATGCTTTTTGATATTTGGCTAGCCTCCATTTTGCATTCATTACCAACAATTTTGAGCAGACGCTCCTTTGCCTCGTCCTGGCTAAGGCTGGTTAGTTCCGTAAGTGCTTTTTTGTGTTCTTGGATCAATTGTTCTGCTTTTTGATTTTGCAGGAGTAGTTCGGATTCCAGTTTATTGATTGATGTCTGTTTTTGGTTTATTTTTTTCTCATTCTCAAGAAGCGACTGTAGTTGGCGGTCCAGGAGCGACTCTCGCTCCTCAAGCCTTCGTTCGCGCTCTCGAATTTCCTCACTTTCAGCTCCAATCGCGTTTTCGATTTCGCCGCGAAGTCGATTTGTCTCCTCGCGAGTGAGCATGCGTGCGCTCCGAGTCAGCACCTCGGCTTCACGTCGCGAGTGTTCCTTCAGTGAGGACTCAGTGTTTTGAAGGGCTCGTCGGATCTGACGCTTCTGGTCCTTTCGAATCCACACAAGCGCCACGATCACGACCGCGGCCAGGAGGCCCAGTAACAAAGTCTCTGTCACTGCGAGATTGTACATTGAATTTAAGTGGGCGGTGGAACCAGCCAGCCGCTCGGTGTGGCTATCATGTCCATCTTGATATCGTGCTTCTCCATTGGTACGGCAGCGTGCACTTGTTGATCAAAGCAGACACCACATTTTTTTGCATTTGTTTCGGACAATAGCCGGTCAAAAAAACCGCCTCCACGACCAAGCCTGCCGCCAAGGCGGTCAAATGCTAACCCGCAAATGATTACCAAGTCGAGTTGCATCATATCCATGTTTTTTGAGGTTTTCGAAGGTTCGGAAATACCGAATTTACCAGCCACAAGGCTGTTCAAACTTGAAATTTCAGAAATTTCATAGACGTTATTTCTAATTGAAAAACGGGGCAAGGCCACTCGTTTTTTGTTTTTCAGTCCGTTGAATAGCAGCGGTTTGATGTCTAATTCATCGGGCAGTGGCATATAGAGCATTATCTGCTCTGCCTGCATCCAATGACTTGATTCAAGAATTAAGCGGCAAACTGCGAGGGAGCCTTCTCTAAGTACCTCCTTAGTCACGGTATCCCGTACCTTTCGCGACTCCCTTCTGGCCAAGCACTTGACTAAGGAGAGGTTACTTTTTGTTTTCTCGTTTTCCATCACTAAGTCTAGCGAATTGTTCGCGCCAGTAATCGACCCTGGCTTTAATTTTTTTTTCTACTCCTTGTTCGGTCGGTTCGTAAAATCGGCGCTTGGCCCCGAGGTAATCCTGTGCGACGAAGTTTCCTGCATAGTCGTGAGTGTATTGGTAGTCTTTGCCCCTGCCTAGTTTTTCGGAGCCTGTGTAATGCGAATCCTTAAGATGAGACGGTACAGGGATTGATTTGTTCGATCGAACGTCTTGCAGCGCAGCATCGATGGCTTTGATAACGCTGTTACTCTTGTGCGCCCCCGCAATGTAGATTGCTGCTTCGGCAATCGGGATCCGAGCTTCCGGCCATCCGATCAACTCGGAGGCTTGAAATGCTGCGTTAGCTAGCACCAATGCCATTGGATCAGCAAGGCCAACATCTTCTGCGGCGTGGATGACGATACGACGGGCAATGAAGCGAGGATCTTCCCCGGCATGAATCATCTTAGCTAGCCAATAAAGTGTTGCATCTACATCACAGCCTCGCATCGACTTAATAAATGCTGAAATGGTATCGTAGTGCTCATCCTCGTCACTGTCATAAACTATGGCTTTTCGTTGGATGCATTCCTCGGCAACTTTAAGTGAAATTAGAATGAGGCCGTTTGAATCCGTTGGCGTGGTCAGTGCCGCAATCTCGATGGAGTTAAGTGCTTTTCGTGCGTCACCGTCGGATACATGGGCCAAGTGTTCCAGTGCATCGCTATCAGCTTTACAGTTTAGATGTCCTAGTCCGCGTTCTGAGTCGGAGAGAGCTTGATGCATGAGTTGCTTAATTTCGTTCTGTGAGAGCGGTTGCAACTCGAAAATCTGGGAGCGAGAAACAAGTGGAGAGTTGACGAAGAAGAATGGATTGTGAGTTGTCGCTCCGATCAATCTGACGGTGCCATTCTCCACATCTGGAAGGAGTACGTCCTGCTGTGCTTTGTTGAATCGATGGATTTCATCGATAAACAAGAACGTTGCGTTACCTGAATTGGCTAGGCGGTTGGCTGCTGTTGCGAGGACGCGTCGCATATCTGAGACATTAGACTCTACGCCGCTTAATCTTTCGAAGCGACTCTGGGTGCGTTCGGCGATTACCTGTGCAAGGCTGGTTTTGCCTGTCCCTGGTGGGCCGAAGAAAATAAGTGATTGGATGCGGTCTGCTTCTATGGCACGCCTCAATAGTTTCCCTGGCGCTAGGATGTGGCTTTGGCCTACGTATTCGTTGAGCGAGCGCGGCCGCATCCTGGCCGCTAGGGGTTGGTAGGAATTAGTTTGCGGCTTTTGCTTATTGGAATTGCGTTTTAAATTTTGGGGCTCGCTAGGCTGGGAGAAAAAATCTTCGTTCACGTCACGCGGAAGGATAGCAACCGCTAATGATGAGCCCAAAGAAAAAACCCGTGCCCCATGAGAGGCCCGGGTTTTATCAAGCCCCGCCGTTGCCGTGTTGAACGAATCCGATGAACGGAAGGTACAAGTGGATCCGGCTCGTCGTAGATCGCGACTTCCAGTGAAGGCCTGTCGGTCACAACCCGAGTGCAGGCTCCTTAACCATTAGAACTAAGGTCCAGGGACAGTTGCAAAATCACGCGCAACAGCAGGAAATGCTACTGGCTGCAAACGGCAGAAACCATGCGCTAGAATATTAATTGATCAAGCATAAATTAACTAGAGTTGTTACGAACTGGGAACTTGCATTGATTCGACAATCAGTTATAATTAATACCCAAGTATGGAAGAATTTTCCATTGGTCCTGCCGGTCTGATTTTAGCAGAAACTGCTGCCATGAACTTGGCAAATGTAGCGCATGATTTGGCTAAGTCTGAAATGGTCATTGAGCCTCCTGTTGAAATGCTGAGCGCTAGCGGTGAAGGAGAAATAGCCGCAGTTTTGCTTCAGGCAGCAAATGATCTTCAGCAATACTCTCTGAATATTCTTGCGTGACAAGCGGCATCTAGAGGATCCAAAGGTGCGTGTGATTATTTCCAAAAAGTTGGCATCATCTGTTTTTTTGAGCATTGTATCTCACGTCGTGCTGTAGGGTGGGGGAGCACTCTTTAGCGTTATTTATTTTAGTGCACATGGATATAGAGAGAATTCGAAACTTCAGCATAATAGCGCATATTGACCATGGAAAGACAACCCTTTCTGATAGGTTGCTGCATCGTACTGGAACTATTTCAGACCGNGAGATGGAGAATCAGCTATTGGATTCAATGGATCTTGAGAAAGAACGCGGTATTACNATTAAGGCGCATCCCGTCACAATGTTTTATAAAGCCGAGGATGGGGTTGAGTATGAACTGAATTTGATCGACACACCTGGGCATGTTGACTTTTCTTACGAAGTGTCAAGAAGTCTCAGTGCCTGCGAAGGCGCGCTACTGATTGTGGATGCTGCGCAAGGAGTCGAAGCGCAGACTGTGGCCAATGTTAATTTAGCTCTTAGCCAGAACCTTGCGATCATTCCAGTTATCAATAAAATTGATCTGCCGCATGCAGATGTTGATGAAGTAAAGCGTCAACTTGAGGAGATACTAGCAATCCCAGCCGAAGAGGCGGTCCTTACCAGTGCGAAGGAAGGTATAGGAACTGAAGAGGTGCTTGAAGCGGTAGTGAAGAGAGTGCCTGCTCCTGCGGCTACAGAGGAGCCTTCATTGCAAGCATTAGTATTTGATTCTTATTTCGACTCATATCGCGGTGCGGTAGCGATGATTAGGGTTTTCAACGGCGAGGTTCGTGCGGGAATGAGCGTCAAAATGTTGCACTCTAATAGGACGGTAGAAGTTAAAGAAGTGGGCGGCTTCAATCCCAAGCCTTATAAGCGCGAAGCTTTGACTGCAGGTGAGACAGGCTATTTAAGTTCTAATATAAAGTCACCAACCGATGTTAAAATTGGTGATACCTTGACTGAGCCGCGAAAACCGGCAGCCCTGTTGCCGGGTTTTAAGGAGTTGAAGCCCATGGTTTTCAGCGGGATTTATCCGATCAACCCTGCAGATTATGAACACCTAAAGGCAAATCTGGCCAAGCTTCAACTAAACGATTCGGCTTTCTTTTACCAGGCAGAAAGTTCTGTTGCATTAGGTTTTGGTTTTCGTTGTGGATTTCTAGGATTGCTGCATTTAGAGATTATCCAGGAACGACTTCGTCGAGAGTTTAACATGGACATTATCGCTACTTATCCCAGCGTGGTCTATAAAGTCGTCACTAGTAGAGGGGAGGAAATGGACATTGACAATCCGGTTTATTTACCAGAAGCAAACTTCATTACCACGATTTCTGAACCGATGGTTCGCGCATATCTCATGTGCCCTAATGAGTATATCGGGGATATGATGAACCTAACCGGTGAGAAGAGAGGAATTATTCAGGAAACAGAAACTCTGGATTCGGGTCGAGTAATTCTGATAGGGAGAATTCCATTAAACGAAATACTCATCGACTTTCATGATCGCATCAAGAGTATCACGAGAGGATATGGTTCGTTGGACTATGAGCACGATGGATATGAGCCAGCAAATATGGTCAAACTCGACATGCTTGTAAATGGCGATCCGGTTGATGCGTTCTCGTTAATTACCCACAGGGAGAAGGCCGAGCATCGTGGCCGAGCACTGGCGGCTAAACTCAAGGAGGTTATTCCGCCACAGCAATACAAGGTAGCCATTCAAGCAGCCATTGGCGGCAAGGTGATAGCCAGAGAAACTGTAAATGCGCTGCGAAAGGATGTTACAGCGAAATGTTATGGCGGGGATATTACACGTAAGCGAAAACTACTCGAAAAACAGAAAGAAGGGAAAAAGAGGATGAAGTCGATTGGCTCTGTAAATATTCCGCAACAGGCATTTATCGAGGTTCTTAAGGCTTAAAATGTATCTCCTTCGATGGCTTTTATTCAGACGATTCCGGATGGCAGCAGAATTATGCCATCAGGCCGCTAAGTTACTGAATCACCAGAAGGACCTTCTGACATCGGAGGCTTTCAATGAAATGAAAGAAGCCATCGGTGATTTGCGGAACGAAATGCGTTCCAGCGGGAATCGCGCGAGGTTGGAGGAGGGGATCACGAGGTTGGAGCAGGCTGGTAGCCGTAGACTGGTTCCATATCGGAATCCAGGCATTCGTGAGAATGTTGAAGTAATGCTTTTCGCTGTAGCCATCGCAATGAGTATTCGCACCTTCTTTTTTCAGCCAATGGGAATTCCGACGGGTTCGATGCAGCCCACACTTTATGGTATAACAGAATCAAACTTAAAATCCGAGGAACATGTTCCGAAGGGAGTCAACGCTTGGGTTAAGTATTTGTTGGCAGGCGTATCCTACTGCCATGTTCTCTCTGAAGGAAACTGGCAGTTGATTCGAATAGAGCCGCCTACCAAAAAATTTCTTTTTTTCAATCGTCAGAAGTTGATTTTTCGAGATCTTGACTCAAATAACGAAGTTGTCAGAGAGATAACGCCACTAATGAACTCAGGTAAATCGCTCCTTGCTTATGGTAGGGCATCACAGCGAGGTTTAAGTGAGCATGTGTTGAATTCGCACAATAATTACATCTACAAACCAGGTGAAGAAGTTGTGAAGATGAGACGAGAATCCGGTGACCACTTGTTGGTTAGTAGGTTTTATTACAATTTTATCAAACCCAATCGAGGAGACATTATTGTATTTGAAACAAGAGGAATTAAGGGAATAGCAGATCAGGATTTATTTTATATAAAACGTCTTGTGGGGATGCCTGAAGACACACTAGCAATAGGTAATGATCGACATTTAATTGTTAAAAACAGAGCCTGGCCTGCAGGCCGACGAATAGATTCATCAGATCACCCATTTGAATTTGTTTATTCATTTGACGTGTTTAAAGAACCTAATCTAGCTAAAGACAGTGAATATTCTGGTCATGCAAATCAGAAAGTATTTAACCAATACATGCAAGAGGAGAAAATCAGAATTGCAAAGGAAAATGGAATCAAACCGGACGCGATTTATATAAATAATAGCGGCACTATTTCGCCATTATATATGGATGAAGGACAGGAGTTTTATATACCTCCTAATCAATATGCAGCTTTCGGTGACAATACCGTAAGCAGTAAGGATTCGCGCGAATGGGGCTCCTTGCCCGCAAAAAATATTTTTGGAAAGGCATCATTCATTTATTGGCCTTTTTTCGGCCAAAACGGTCGAATCCGCCCCAATCGTTTTGGCTGGGCGTTTCAATAAATTCGCACAATAAATGTTATATTTATTTAAGGCGTGCTGTTTTTTTGTTTTCTTTTAAAGGGATTTTGATTTTGGACGCGTCATTAATAACTTTACCGAATGGGTTGGAGATAATTGTTCAACAAGACAATTCGGCTTCTGTAGTATCCGTACAAGCTTGGAGCCGGACTGGTAGTATTCATGAGGGTAATTGGTTAGGCGCGGGGATGTCCCATGTTCTTGAGCATATGTTGTTCAAGGGAACAAGTAATCGGACTGGTTTAGAGATTGATCACAGTATCCAGGATGCGGGCGGCCACATGAATGCGTATACATCCTTCGACCGCACTGTCTATCATGTCACTATACCTGATACCGGAGCTAAGGTCGCCACTGAGGTTTTGTGTGACATCATGCAGCACGCCACCTTGCCTGAGGATGAGTTATCCGGCGAAATGGATGTCATCAGACGAGAAATGGAGATGGGAAACGATGATCCAGCGCGAAGATCTGGCCGTCGGTTATTCGAGACGGCCTTCACGAAGAGCCCGTACCGACACACTGTCATCGGTTACCGAGATATTTTTGACAAGCTGACTCGCGCAGATCTATTCGACTATTATCGAGATCGCTACAGTCCTAACAATTGCTTTTTTGTAGTTGTTGGCGCCATTAATCCGGAAGAAGTTGTGGAATGGATAAGCAAAGCGTACGCCGGGCATCCGGCTCGTCCCCTGCCCTCCATCCCGCTGACTTCCGAGCCAAAACAAGTGGCTGCCCGCGAAGTGATTGATGAAGGTCCGTTCGAGCATGCGCACTTTCATTTTGCATGGCACGTGCCGGACATACGGCATAGAGATATACCCGCGTTAGAGGTTCTCTCCACGCTGCTTGGCGGGGGCCGTAGCTCACGGCTTTATCGTGAGGTTCGCGACGCCAAGGCGTTGGTNCATTCCGCCGATGCGTGGGCTTACACTGGCGAAGAATCTGGTTTGTTTGGGATGAGTGCTGTTNCCGATCCAAATAAACTNGCNCAAGCGCGCGAAGCTATGCTCGAGGAGATGCACCGTTTTCACGNCGGCCTTGCTAAAGAGTCGGAANTGGCCAAGGCGATTAAGCAATTCACTGCGGGGAACCTGTCCGCTCTCAAGACTATGCAGGGGCGGGCGACAGACTTGGGCTCCAGTTGGCTAAGTGCCGGCGACTTTGACTTTTCCAGAAGACAACTCGAGGCGGCTCGCNCGGTNACTCCGGATATCCTTCAAACAGTGTCCAAGCGGTATTTGACCCTTGAAAATCAAACTTACTATGCTTTGACGCCAACNGGCNGTAGGCCCAAGGCAAAACCCCGATCGATTTCCCGACGCGCTACGGATATCAAAAAGATTGATTTACCCAATGGCTTGCGCCTGTTGTTAAAAGAGGATAATCGCCTGCCTTTTGTACACTACCGTGCNGGGTTTCTAGGTGGTGTCCTCAGCGAAACCGAAGCTACGAACGGCCTCACCCGCCTCATGAGTCGCTCCATGCTCAAAGGCACGGTCAATCGCAATGCCTACAACATAGCCTCTGAGGTTGAGTCTGCCGGGGGCAGCATTGACACTTTCGGCGGNAACAACAGNCATGGACTGAGTCTTGATATTCTCTCCTGCGACACCGCGCTTGGCCAAGAAGTCTTCTTTGATGTGCTTCTTTCTCCGTCATTTGGAGCGGATGAACTGGAGCGTGAACGTATTGCCCAGATGGCTGCAATTAATCAGCAGCGAGATCACCTGCTTGCAAACACACTCAAAGAACTGCGTCGACTGATTTTCGGTAAGGCNGGCTACGGNCTGGACAGTCTAGGTGAAGCCGATGCTGTCCAGTCACTAGTTCTCGGNCAGGTTCAAGCGCATCATTCAACCCTCACTGTGCCTAGCAATGCTGTGCTGGCGGTTTTTGGTGATATTAACGTCGNTCATATGATCAAAAATATNGAGGCTGCCTTGCTCAANTGGAATTCCCCCGCNCCGCCGNTTGCCCCACTTGTGTCNAGTATCCTAAATAGGGATCCCCGAAACGTCGAGATGACAGGAAAAGAACAGGCTGTTGTCACAATTGGTTTCCAGGGGTGCGCTCTGGATCACGAGGATCGCTGCTCCCTTGATTTGCTATCAGAGGCNCTCAACGACATGGGCTCCCGGCTTTTCCTCAAGATTCGGGAGGAGCTTGGTTTGGCNTANTACGTCGGCACACAAAATTTTACGGGTCGCATTCCCGGCTTCTTTTCATTCTATGCTGGAACCGCTCGAGATACCGCCGAGCAGGTGGAGTCTGAGCTTCTTAGCCAAGNCAAATGCTTAGCAAAAGAAGGTTTATCCGAAGNCGAGCTNTGCCGGGCCAAGGCTAAGCTGATTGGTCACAGGAAAATCGCTCGTCAAGACTTAGGCAACGTCGCCTTTGCTACNTGCATGGACGAATTGCTCGGTCTTGGTTATGATCACCACGCTGGTGAAGATGCGCGGATCGAGGCTGTCACACTTAGCCAAGTTCGAGAAATTGCCAACCGTTATCTTGGTGCAGATAATTTCGCTACGGCAGTCTCACTGCCGAGTAAATAACCGCCCTGCCCTTGTCGCTGGGTCTGAAATATGTTCAACTTCGTCTGTCTTTTGACAACGCTTTGGGGGCGTACTGGATATCGACCAGTTGGATACGTTCTCGATTGCATGCCGAGGATGGTTCGTTTCCTCGTTAAACCATCGAATCAAAAACATAACTGCCAACGAAGAATTGGCCCTCGCGGCA
>PBKH01000071.1 GCA_002721375.1 Verrucomicrobiales bacterium | reverse complement strand
GAAATGAAACGAGGTGCGGCGAGGTGAATAGCCCGGTGCGAAGTCCGGCTTCACGGTAGATCGACTCGAGCATCGCGCAGACCGAGCCCTTGCCATTGGTGCCGGCGACATGAATGAAATGCAGCCGATCGTGCGGTGAGTCAGCTAACGCGGCTAGCCGCCGTGGATTCTCGAGCCCGAACTTTGATCCGAATAGGCTTAGGTCCAGGAGGTATTGAATGGCCTCGGCATAGGTCACTTCGGTGAGTTTTAAGTTTCAAGTTTCAGGATTCAAGCGGATAACTCGAAACAGAAAACTTGAAACTTGAAAGCATCCGCGAAACGGTTTGGTTCGTATGGTTTTGCCGAATGCTTATATAGCTTTTTTGCATTCTCTACTAAGACGGATTTGTCTCATTGGGGGAGGAAAGGGAGCATGCCAAGTGAGTGTGATCGCTTGCGATTGTCAAAGTTTGGTCAGGGTGTTGATAGTGGTACTTCTAATTCCGCTTGGTCAGGCGGCTGCGCAGGAGGCAAAGCAGACGACCCAACAGTTGGTCGAGCGGGAGTTCCGAAAACTACTCGAGTTGGACGACAAGATCCACGACGAGGTGGATGAATGGATTCGCGATAATGCAAAGCTTGCGGAGAAAAAGGCCAGTACCGATCCCGCTTTCCTGAAAAGTCAGGTGCGTCAGCGGCTCAAAAAAGTAGATGTTGCATACGAGGCGTTCCTCAAACGCTACTCTGGGCATGTTCGTGCACTTCTCGCTTATGGCAGTTTTTTTAGCGATATCAATGAGATCGACAAGGCGCAGGCCCAGTGGGAAAAGGCGCTTGAAGCGGCACCGAACAACCCGGTCGTGTGGAACAATCTAGGCAAGGCTTATGGTAAAAAGGGTCAAATATCCGAGGCGTTTCGGCATTTTGAAAAGGCTGGCGAACTTGCACCGCAGCAGCCGCTGTATCACCGTAACCTGGCTACGTTGATCTTTTCCTATCCGGACAAGGCGGCGCGCTACTATCTTATCGATCGCGCTAACGCCGTGATCAAGTCTCTTGAATTATTCAAAAAAGCCCGAGCACTTGATCCGGAAAACTTTCCACTCGCCACCGATGCTGCTATGGCACAATTGGGGGTGCAGCCATTCGATGCAAAAGCGGCTTTGGTTGCGTGGAACAACGCCTTAAATCTTGCTCCGGACGAGCGTTCGAGGGAGGGTGTGCGGATTCATCTTGCACGCATTCACGCGCATCAAGGTCAGGCCGATGCTGCGCGCGCTCAGTTGGACAAGGTGCGCGAGATCGAATTCGACGAACTCAAGGCGGAGATTCTTAAGACGCTCAATACTCGATCGGCAAAGCCTTGAATTTACCCGGAGCCATCCAGTCAAACGGAGCCACTCATGTGCGTTGGCGTGGTCGTCGACTGATTTACTATGGAGGATGCGATTACTACAGGCTTACGCATCATCCCAAGCTGCTAAAGGCTCATGCGAGGGCGGCTGCAAAGGACGGGCTTGGCACAGGCGCGTCACGAATGACCACCGGTAACCATCCGTCTCACGACAAACTTGAAGCGTCATTGGTGAAGTTTTTTGACTGCAAAACAGCTACACTTATTGGCGATGGATACCTTGCGAATATTGCCCTTGGCCAAGCTGTAAGTGGTCGGTTCGACGTGGCATTTATTGATGAGAAAGCGCATATGAGCCTTTACGATGCAGCTAAGTTTGTCGGCTGTTCGGTGATACGTTATCGCCATTGCGATCAGGGTGATCTTGCCAAGCGGTTGAACCAACGCCGCATGGCCAAGAGANTAGTGCTAATGACCGACGGCGTCTTCGGCGCAACTGGCCGTATTGCACCGTTGGCNGCNTTAGCANANCAGCTGCCACNTTCGNGTACGCTGTGGATTGATGATGCTCACGGAGNGGGCGTTTTGGGTGAACGGCTTCGGGGTNCTGTCGAGCAATGCNGCCTTGGCGGTCGGCGTATGATTCAATCGATCGTTTTTAGCAAGGCACTTGGAAGTTTTGGTGGCGCGCTCCTCGGGCCGCGTTGGCTCCGGTCGGCGTTACTGGATGGGAATCCTGTCGTCACCGGTAGCAGCTCGTTGCCAACCGGCTCGGCTGAGGNAGTACTTTTGTCACTTAAGTTGCTTCGTACCCAGTCCACTTTNGCAAAAAGACTTNGGCGCAACACTGTGTTCGTGAAGGAGAGGTTGCATGCTGTAGGAGTGCCAATTGGTGAGTTAGCATTTCCGGTATTCAGTCTTGATTGTCCCGGGAAAAAAGCGATAGCCATGCGCCGTAGGCTGTTGGCTGCCGATATTTANCCATCTTGCATTCGTTACCCGACGGGTTGTGAAGGTGCCTTTTACCGCTTCGCTATTTCCAGTGAACACACCCGCAGTCAGTTGGAGGGCTTAGTTGCTGCTCTTAGCGCCTACTGAGGCGGNTGAGCTCTTCCTTGCTGACTGTACCATCCTTATTAGTGTCTATGAAACGGATGTAGCGTCGGGAGCTCTCGTCGATTTCGGCTGGTTCGATTTCACCATTGTTGTTCTTGTCCAGATTCTTTAGGCGGGCACCTAGTCGGCCNCGCCAGTCCCCNCCTAGNCGNTTTCCACTGTTTCCAGAACTTCGGCTGCGGAATTGCTCGATTCGCTCGGCAAGGTTGCTTCGTCCGCTACGACTTCGGCCTGCTCGTTCGCCAAATCGGCGTTCGGCCATAAGTCTCGCCTCGTCGACAGCATGGTCTCGAACAGCGGCGTTGAACTCGNCTAATTCGGTTTCATCTGCAGCCACGGCGCTAAAGATAACACTACCCATTTCATCGGTGGATTCAAGTCCCCACTTGATGCGTTGCGGTGGGTTAAATGGGTTGTGTGGGTTAGCGGCTGAATTGTCAAATGTGACCGTACCTTCCACGGTAGTGCCGGCGGGTAGGCGGACCGGTTGGTCGTAGGTATAACGGCCTTGCCAATTAAAGTCCCAGTCATCGATGTAAAATAGCGATTTGACAGTGCCNTCCGGCAGTGTGGCATGGGCCTTGGCAGTGTGGCCNATGTAATGCATGTGCGCCCCTACTCCAATAAGTTCGATATCCACCGGAGTGGTAAACTTACTAGTGAGTTTGTAATCGTTTTCACCTGGCGGGATGTCGATGCCAGAGATGCTTCCAAACACAGGCGGCACCTGGAAACCTATCAATGTACGCTCCGGTTTTTTGTCTGCAAAATAAAGGCCAATGGTGGTTTGCTCATCCTCTTCCTTACCAGAGGGATGGAAGTGCGAGTTGAGCACGATGTCGGCACCGGCGGGAAGTTTGCGCGCAAGACCCATNGGTAGAATTCGAGGTGTGCCGCCAACGGCCCACCCGCCCAGCCCGCCTAGGCTTCCGGAGAAAACNTCATTGCTGCCGCCACGGCGTGAGCTGCGTCCGATCCCGCGCATGCCGCTGAAGCCGGGCGTTCCACGAGTACCATCGGCCTTACGGGCCTCGCCGGTCTGATCAATCCGCAGAATCACATGGTGTAGAACAGCGCGTGCGGACGGGCGAATCTCGAAGCCGGCTACCCACTTGTCTTCGGTAAGGTCAAGCGGGATAACGAAACTACGATAAATGTCAGGACCATCGGCCTTGACAGTGTAGCTTTTAGGCATCTGCACAATCATGTCCGGTTTGCCGAGAAGCCAGTCGCTGGCAAACTCGGGCGGCTTAGGCAATTTNTCGGTTGGNCCTTCGNCCATGCCGGTTTTGTGCCAGTTGCTGAGCGTGTCCAATTCNTCGGCGNTGAGGCGGCGCTCGTCGACGAACTTGCCGTGGCCCTCAACCGGATGCCACGGTGGCATATAGCCGTCGTGTGTGACTTTGGCGATCAGTCGAGCACGTTTTTTCACTTCGTTGTAAGTCTGAAGCCTGAAAGGCGCCGCCTGGCCGCTACGATGGCACTCAGTACAGTTGTTGTAGATGATTGGNGCGACATCCTCGGTGAANGTTGGCGTGGATTTGGCTGCGGCGCTCGCGCTGGTTTGCATTGCGGCAAAACCAGCTAGTGCTAGAACGGTACGGAAGAGTTTATTGGCTCTTTTTTTTGTCATTAGAAAAATCTATATAGCATCCNATTGCGTCGGTTGTTCGTTTTGTCAGCGGCTTTCCGGCGAGCAGCGCATCGAGCGTGTCGCGCAGATCATGCTGGCTAGGTTTGAAGCGTTTTTTGCCGAAATCGGCGTAAAGATTGTCGATNCGGCCCCGATACATNAGGCGCTNTTGGGCATCAAATACAGCCGCTTCCGGAGTCACATTCGCCTTGGCTAGGCGGGTCAGTTTGTGGTTGTGATCCAGTACCACTGGTGCAGTAAGNTTGTACTCCTTGGCATGTGCTAAGGCAGCTTTGGCGTTGGTATCGCGGTCGGGATGAATGAGATAAAGTGCTACGTCCTTTTTGGAATAGTCCTTGCGGATGCGAGTTAATTCCGGCGTATAGACGTTGGACACCGGGCAGTCTCGCAGCAGGAAAACAAAGACGACGGCTTTATGTTTGCCAGTGCTGAACGGCGTGTGTTGTTTTCCTTTAATATCGGTGAAGGTTAAATGGCTCGTGGAAGTTTCGGCCTTGGTCAAGCCGGCTATGCTTAGTACTAGCATCAAGCCTAGTAGTGATTTTTTTTGGAGGTGATTCATCAGTAATCAACCATCTATGATACGTGTCTGCCTGACCTGAGGTTACACTGCTATGTTTCGTTAGCCAAGGAAAGCGTCGTGGACGGCCTGGGTGGCTTCATTCGAATTTTCTATGCCTATCACGACAGAGATTTTGATCTCGCTAGTGGAAATCATCTGGATGTTGATGCCGGCTGCGGCCAGCACTTCGAACACCTTGGCTGCGATGCCAGAATGGCTACGCATGCCGACGCCAACGATCGAGAGCTTACCAATAGCTTCGTCAGAGAGTGCTTCTCCGAAACCGATACGATCTCGCATACCATCGATNACGGCCTGAGCCTTAGCTACGTCAGGCTTATCAATCGTGAATGATAGGTCGGTNGCCGGCGTGTCGCTGCCGTGACTAATGTTCTGCACGATCATGTCGACATTGATCGCTGAGTCAGCCAACTGCTGGAATACTCGAGCGGCCATGCCCGGTTTGTCCGGGACTCTAACGAGGGTAATCTTGGCTTGGTTCTTATCAAGCGATACGCCGCGTATCACGACGTCTTCCATACTTTGGGTTTCTTCCTTCACAAGGGTTCCAGGGTTGTTGTTGAGGCTAGAACGAACTTCAAAAATCACACCGAACTTCTTCGCAAACTCCACTGAACGCGACTGCATTACCTTAGCTCCTAGGCTCGCTAGTTCGAGCATCTCATCGTATGANATTTCGTCGAGCTTNTTGGCCGTGGGCACGATGCGAGGATCGCTGGTATAAACACCATCGACGTCCGTATAAATCTGGCATAGATCGGCCTTGAGTGATGATGCCAGAGCGATCGCGGTGAGGTCGGATCCGCCGCGACCTAATGTGGTAATGTGGCCTTCGCTGGTTTCTCCCTGAAACCCGGCCACGATTGTTACGTTACCGGCGTCTAGAAGTTCGTGAATTTTCTTTGGCGAGATGTTACGGATTTTTGCCTTGGAATGGACGCCGTCTGTCACGATGCCGGCCTGGGCACCTGTGAGTGAAGCGGCCGGAATGTCCATGGACTGCAGTGCGATGGCGAGAAGGGCTATTGTGGTCTGTTCACCTGTCGAGAGCAGCATGTCCATCTCTCGTTCGCTTGGCACAGGCATGAGTGACTTGGCCATATCAATGAGGTTGTCGGTGACTCCTTTCATTGCTGAGACGACAACAACGACTTGGTCGCCGCGGTNNCGGTACTCGGCCACGCGGTTGGCGACGTTACGGATACGGTCGATATCTGCTACCGAAGAACCGCCAAATTTCTGTACTATTAGTGCCATTGGCATATGCCCCGGCTAGGGCGAAGTAGGGAAACCGCGTGAAAACGCGGTCGGTTTGATTAAAGTAAAATTCGTTCCGTTGCAAGTTCCGCTTTGATCAATCAGTNTGGGTTTCATTGGGAAACGGTTGGTTCGAGGTGTTTGTCGAACCACTTTGCAAACTTCCGCATATCCCAAAGGATAGTTGCCCAGCCGTGGCCTTTACCCCGCTTACGGATGAGTTTGGCTGTGGCTCCATTCTTTTCAGCGGCTTCGATGTACCACTCGGATTGCTGAATCGACACTACTTCGTCGTCGTCTCCATGAATTATCAGCACAGGCGGTGTGTCCTCGTCGATGTGGTAGAGTGGCGACAGTTGACGCCCAACTCGGTTCCACGCGTCCATATTGTCTGGATCGATGCCAAACAGTTTACGGAATTTTTTTGGTGGATCATTGTTTATCTCGTTTTCAGATGGTTTGCCGGGATTTAATACATCAGTGACTGGGAAGAAAATCGCAACTGCGCGGACCAGTCCTTCTTGATTACCGGAGAATTCCTTGCCCCGTGTGGCCACCATAAGACTCAGGTGTCCTCCGGCGCTGGCCCCGATGACCCCGAGTTGTTTTGGGTCGATTCCATAATCATCGGCGTGCTTGCGGATATGCTGAACGGCGCGAGTTACATCCTCGTAAATCTCCGGAATGGTAGCCTTGGGCTGGGAAAGGTGGGACACTGCGAACATCGAGTAGCCGCGCCGTAGGAATGCGCGGCCCATTTTTGGTTTGAAGTCCTTAGGGTCCGACCGCCAGCTGCCGCTCACCATTACTACGATGCCGAGACCGTTGTTTTTTTTCGGTTTCAGGAACTCATAGGTCAATTCTTGCTTGTTCCGCTCACCATAAACGACCCTCTTTTGTTGAGCGAGTTTGGGTGTGGTACAGCCAGCGGTATACAGTACCATGACTAAGCCTAGCAAGTGGAAGGAGGAAGGTCTTGTTTTCATGATCGTTCGCTTGGCAAAGTCTAGTCGAAGACTGGATAGCGTCAATTGCTTGGCCATGTGCAAAACTTTCGTTGGCCAAGCGGGCGGCGGGGTGATTAACTGTTCCCCCTTTTGGGAGTTTCATGGAAGAGGAAAATTCGTTAATCGAACAGCGTAAAGCCAACCTCGCTGCCTTGCGAGGAAAGGGCATCGAGCCATTTGCCAATAAGTTTACACCGAACGAGACCTGCGCCGGGGCGCGCGAAAATTACGAGGAAGGCCGAGAGGTTGCTCTTGCTGGTCGCATGACCGCATTTCGGACGATGGGCAAAAGTATCTTTTTAGATATCCGCGACGGCTCTGACCGAATGCAGGTTTACGCCCAAAAAAACACTCTAGGTGAGGAGTCTTTTGAGGTTTTAAAGAAGCTCGATCTCGGCGATTTTCTCGGCGTGTGCGGCGCTATGTTTACGACGCGCACAGATGAGATTACTCTTAAAGCAGAGTCGTTCACAGTCGTCGGTAAAGCACTGCGCCCTCTTCCTGCGAAATGGCACGGTCTCTCTAATATAGAGACCCGCTATCGGCAACGATATCTCGATCTCATTGCAAATACCGAAGTCAAAGACGTGTTTTACAAGCGCAGTGCGATTATTCGAGAGATACGCGATTTCATGCATGAGCGCGGTTTCATTGAGGTTGAAACGCCCACGATGCAGGCCGTCCCAGGCGGTGCGGCGGCACAGCCGTTTATCACCCGGCACAATGCTCTGGGTTGCGACTTTTACCTACGCATTGCACTGGAGCTGTACCTTAAACGATTACTCGTTGGTGGGATGGACCGTGTTTTCGAGATCGGCCGCAATTACCGTAACGAGGGCATTTCACCAAGGCACAACCCGGAATTTACCATGCTCGAGGCATATCAGGCCTTCGGTGATTATGAGACGATGATGGAGATGCTCGAATCGATGATCACTCGTGTAGCTGATAAGGTGGTAGGCACACTGATAATTGAGCACAAGGATGCTGAGGGCAACGTCATACGTACTATCGACCTTTCCCGTCCGTGGCGACGTGTCAAGTACAAGGAGTTGATTTGCGAAAAGGGTGGTGCCGACTGGTTTGACATTTCGCCCGACGAACGCCGTAATCGCGCTATTGAACTCGGTGCCGAAATCGCCCCTGACTATGAAGATTTTGAGGTTACCAACGGCCTGTTTGAAAAGCTAATCGAGCCTACGCTTATCCAACCAACTTTTGTTACCCATTTGCCTAAGGAATTGATCCCACTGGCCAAGCTTTCGCCGGAGGATCCTACTACCATCGAGGTGTTTGAGTGCTGCATCAACGGGCAAGAAATTGCTCCAGCTTACACCGAGCAGAACGACCCGCTCGCACAGCGCGAGGCATTGGTAAACCAGGCCGGGGAGGAACAGCAGAAACTCGACGAGGACTTCCTAACTGCACTCGAGCACGGTATGCCCCCGGCGGGCGGCATTGGTATAGGCATTGACCGGCTAATCATGATGTTGCTCGGGCAGGAAAGCATTCGGGACGTTCTCCTTTTTCCACAGTTGAAACCGAAAACGGTCGAGAATTAAGGATTTAGTTCAATTTTGGCTTTGGAGAGTTGGTTATCCTCCCCGAGCAGCAGTAATTGGTCCCCCTCATGCAAAGTTTCGTCCGGGCCGGGGTTGACGATGCGTTCACTGTTACGCTCTATCCCGACAATGCTTACTCCGGTGTGCGTGCGCAGCCCCAATTCGCCAATGCTTTTTCCAGCCGCAGGGCTTTCCTTGACTATGCGGACGCTGTCCAGATGCGCAGCCTCCAGCAGACCGGCCGGCAGGTCGCCAGTTTCAACCGTCGTTTGGCCAAGTTCACCGGTTTCAAGAGTTTCCTTGAGCGCGATTTGTGCCTTGGCATAAACACGCACAAGGAACCGCCATTGTAGCCAAGCAACCCCCGCTAAAACGAGTACCAACGCTAGCATTACGCCCAACGTTGGCAGCAATGCGGAACTGAGTAATAGCACACACAGAATCATTCCGGCTGTTCCAGCAACAAGGCAGATGTTGCTCACCACGGCGCGGAGGGATTGGGTTCGTCGGCCGGCTGTTTTGCTTTTCACGGTCACTTCAGAAATGAGCATTCCCAGTGCCTGCAATTTACGTAAGTTGGCGATAAGCATAGGTAGCGACAACAATAGTGCTGTTCCCCAGAGTACCGTTCTAAGGGAGTTCAGTTGGAGATTCCACTTGGCCAACCACGATGGTTGGAATTTGGTCAGGTATGCCGCACCAAGCATCACTCCGGCAACTAGCGCCATATTGATTGCCATTTGCAGTAACCACTTTCGAGATAGTTTCCACGCTAGGCTGTTCCAATGGCCCCCTTTAAACCGATCTACCCAGTCCTTGTACAGCGAGAAATAACCGACGAGAGGCTTGGGCGCGCTGCTTAGTATGGCATTAGTCAACCCGTCAGCACTTCGGATCCAAAGCGGCGTGAACAAGGTCGTCACCAGAGCTACGCCAATCACGATTGGGTACAGGCTCGGGTCGGTTACGCCAAATGTTAGGCCCAGCGTGGCTATGACAAACGAAAACTCTCCAATCTGAGATAGGCCGGTACCCACATGCACTGCCGTCCGCAAATCATGTCCGGCGACTAATGTTCCAAATGTGTTTCCTAGTATCTGCCCGACCATAACCACCAGCGAGATGCCGGCGATAGGTATGATGTGCTGCCATAAAAGTGTCGGGTCGACCAGTAACCCGATCGCTACGAAAAATACCGCCGTGAACAGGTCGCGCACCGGCTCAACTAGCGACTCGATCTGCCGACTCTGCGTTGACTCAGCCATCACTGCACCGACGAGGAATGCACCCAATGCCACGCTAAACCCTAGCTTGGCAGCGACAAGTGCTGTGCCGAAGCACAGTCCAAGTACAGCGACCAGCAAACGTTCATTACTCTCAAACCTCGCCACGAAATTCAGTAACCTTGGCACCAACAGAAGCCCAACAACCAGTACGGAAACGAGGAATACTGCTAGCTTGCCGGTGGAAACCAGCATCGACTGCACTCCTAGACTGCCCGTGGATGCGATACCAGTCAGCAGAACGATCATTACCACGCCGAGCAAATCCTCCACGATTAGGATACCGAAGATTAACTCTGCGAATGGCTCACGGTCGCGCTTTATTTCCCTCAGAACCTTTACGATCACTGAGGTTGAGGCGATAGAGATGATCGCTCCAAGAAACAGGCTGCTAACTGTTGTCCACCCCATTAATTGCCCTACCTGATAGCCTGCAAAAACCATTAGCAGGATGGCCAAAGGCGCAGCGACCAGCGCCGTTGCCGCCACCCGGCGAAGCTTGAGAAGATTAAATTCCAGTCCAAGCGAGAACATCAGGAATACCATCCCCAACTCAGCGAGTGACTTGATGGCATCCTGTCCATTGATGAGTTTGAGCAAATGCGGNCCGATTAGGATGCCTGCAACGATGTAGCCCAAAACTACCGGCTGTTTGAGACGCTGGAACAAAACCGTCACAATACCGGCGGCGATCATGACTACCGCCAGATCCTGTAAAAAACTCACCTCATGCATGACACGAACTGCTGCAACCATGCATAAGGTGAAGCGCTTGGCCAAGCGCCGATAGATAGGTCATTCTGCCTTAGCGTATAGAAGTCATTTTGGGGTAGGCGATAAAACTTAATCGGCAACTCTGGATGCTTGTTTTGTCTTCAGTTGGCATCGGAAACATGAATCTTGAATGCAACGGCAAGGCCGAGGATGGTTTGGGCGGCATGGATGAGGAACGCTTGACTTATTTCCGGAAGCGATTGAGGGAATTGAAACTTGATATCCTTAAGGATATAGATGCCAACCTAGAGGATTCCGGGGTGGTTGAGTTGGATTCGTCAATAGGCCGACTATCCCGAATGGATGCGCTTCAAAATCAGCAGATGGCACTTGAGTTGAAGCGGCGTCTTGAAAACCAACTTCTACGAATCGAAAACGCATTCAAGCGTATGGATAAAGGTCAGTATGGTCAGTGCGCTAAGTGCAAGAAATCAATCAATGAGGAACGGCTCGAGGTGTTTCCTGAAACGTTGAAATGTGTGCGTTGCGCTTAATGCTAATTGGCCAAGCGTTACGGGATTATACGCTTGGCTTGGCCAAGCGCCGTGTCCAACATGTGCGCACATGAATTCATTAATTCCTCGGTTTCAAAGACGTGTGTTGGGCTTGCTAGCTATTCTGAATCTAGCCACCTACATTTCTTTTGCAGGTGATAAAATCAACGTCCTCGTCTGGGATGAACAACAGCCTGTGCAAAAGAAGCTATATCCTAATTTCCCTGGAAACTATATTACCAATTACCTAAAAAACAACTCGAACTTAAATGTTATCTCGGCCAACATTAACCAACCGGAGCAGGGTCTTTCCTCGAAGGCTCTCAAGGAGGCAGATGTGTTGATCTACTGGGGGCATGTTCGGCATCGCGACATCAGTGAGGCGAAATCACAGGAGATCGTTGACCTCGTAAAAGCTGGCAAACTGGATTTCGTGGTTCTACACTCTGCGCACTGGGCAGTTCCTTTNATGGTNGCAATGCAGGAGGTTGCCGCTCAGGATGCACTCGCGCAATTACCTGCGGACATACGCGACAGCGTGGATGTGCATTTCAAGGGCAAGGTTCGTTGGCACAAGGCACCGGACGATGCACGGCCGCACCAATTGCACGAGTTTAGCCAAAATGAAAACGGTCAGATCAAGCTTGATGTCGAGAGGCCAAACTGTGTTTTTCCGCGCTGTTGTACGCCGGTGCAGCCTAGCCAGATTCGCATCATTAACAAAAAGCATCCGATAACGAAGGGTGTACCTGCAATTTTCACCATCCCGGAAACAGAAATGTACGACGAGCCGTTCCATGTCCCAACGCCGGATGAGGTGATCCTGGACGAAACGTGGAAAGGCGGTGAGTACTTTCGTTCGGGTGCCATCTGGGCGCTTGGAAAAGGCAAAGTGTTTTACTTTCGCCCAGGTGATCAGCAGTATGCTGTCTACAAAGTGAAACCGGTGCTCAAGATAATCGAGAACGCCGCNCTCTGGTTGGGTGGTGAATGATGCCCGCNGAAGTATGACAAATGTATCTATTATCAATTTCGATATTCCGCACGATTTTTGTCGCGATACAAACTANCGCTTGCTTTTCTAATAAACCTTGAGGTCTGAGCTTGCCGAATTTGTTTACATATTGACCTGCTCTAGGGTGGTGATTGTTCATTAGCATTTTGTCATGCAGAGCTTTGTGTGCTTCTTTCGATGGATGTTTAGTGCGCGAATTTTGTGGCGCCTGTTTATTGGCATTTTATCTGTCGTTACACTGATCACCATTGCTTGGCAGTTCGAAAACTGGCGGGGCCGCACGAAGTGGGGAAAGTGGAAAACCGAATGGGAGAATAAAGGGGAAAAGTTCGACTTAGCGAGCGTCTTGTCGCCCAAGGTTCCGCATGACAAAAACTTAGCCAAGTCAGTGCTGTTTGAGCCGTTATTCGATCGTGACACGAATGGGAAACTCAGCAATCAGGTGGCATTCGACGTGGCGCAGAATCGGTTTTCTCTGCGAAGTACGCCGCGAAACACTTTTGGTTGGCGATATGGGCAACAGANGAATTTNGACAACTGGGAAAGAGNGTTCCTTCAGTTGCCCGATCCNCCCGTCAAGGGCGTNATGCCAGCGGACACCGTGCTGGCGGCGCTGGAGTCGTACGCTGATGATATGGTTANGCTGGCCANCGAAGTACGCCGTCCTAAAAGTCGATTCGATATCCGTTATGAAGATTCATTTAATGAACATCTTCCGCACCTGCAGGTGCTGAGACAGGCGGCTGTTCTTTTTTCTCTGCGTGCTTCGGCGAGTTTGGTCAAGGGCGACGTGAACGGGGCATTGGCCGACACGGTCACAANAATTCGTCTGGCTGAAAGCATTGCTGCTGAGCCATCCATCATTGCGCAACTGGTGCGTGTATCCATACTTGAAATTGGCATTCAGTCGTTTTGGGAGGGATCGGCTGACCATAAATGGTTGGCGGCGCACATGGTAGAGCTTCGTTCAGAATTGCAGCCGATCAACTTAATTCAGGGTATGGCTCTTAGCTTTCGCGGCGAGCGAAACATGTTTAACCATTGGTTAAGTCGTTTGACAGGCGGAGATACCGATGCGGNGAGACAATTGGAAATGTTCACGGATTTATCGAACCCCATTAGTATTAGTTTGCCGGCTGGTTGGATCTATCAAAATCAATTTCACATCAATCGAATTATCACAGATACAATCTTGCCATCAATTGATCTCAAAAAACGCCGCTTGGCGACCACCGGATTCAACTCTATAGATGAGGAAATTCGAACATTGAAAGAAGGTTTCACCCCGTATTGCTTTTTAGCAGGGATGGTGTTGGGGGCTTACGACAGAATGGCAATAAAAATGTCTGCTGGTCAGGCGGCTATCGATCAAGCGATAATCGTNACGGCGCTAGAAAATCATNTCTTGGTTAAGGCCAGNTACCCTGAGAGCCTTGACGCTCTCACGCCGGAATGGCTGAAGAACGTGCCCGGCGATTGGTTCAGCAATAGCGGAATGGTGTACCGGCTGAATAGCGAAGGGACGTTTACGCTATACAGTATCGGTTACAATGAAACTGAAGATGATGGCCGATACGTATTTGGGAGTGGCAAAAGGAAACCGATTGAATGGGATGAAGGCGACTGGCCTTGGCCAAGCGTGATGGTGGAGTGATTGGCATGCAATTGTATCGGTACCACGCGTTTGTCTACAGATGAACTGTCAAAATAGTCGAAATCATTCGTTTTTTTCTATTGGTATTATGTGTGCTATTGCCGTTATATGAGTTTATTTTTCTCTGTCAAAAAAAGCCCTGTTCAATAAAATTAAACGCAAATAATGAAGATGTTTAAAGGCATAATGGCCACTGCGGCGCTTGTTATGGCAGGTTTCACTGCTGCTGTTCAGGCACAGGAAAATCCTGAGAAAAATCCGCCCGCTGATATTTGGCAGGCCGCCGCTGAGGGTGATATCGAGGCAATCAAGGGCTTCATTGCCAAGGGAAAAAAGATCGATGATCAGGGCAAGTATGGCTACTCAATCCTACACCTCGCAGCCAAGAACGGCCACGCGGCGATAGCTGAGTTCGCCCTAGCCAATGGTTCGGACATCAATCTGCAAAGTAATAGCAAAAAGACGCCGCTTCATTATACGGCGCAGCACAATCAGTTGGCCTTGGCTAAGCTGCTNGTCGAGGCCGAGGCCGATCTCACGGCCAAGGATAAAAAAGGACGCACCGCTCTTGACCTCGCCACCGGTGAGGCNAAACGAGAACTGGCTGCCTATTTCCGCAGCATAGGAGTGACTAGTAAGAGCGACGAAGCAGCGGCGAAGTCGATTCATGTTGCCGCGAAGGTGGGCTTAATCGCGGCCCTGAAGAAACACCTCGAGGCTGGTGTCGGCGTGAATGATAAGAACGATGATGGTTACACTCCGCTGCATCTGGCAACGAAGAAGGGACACTTCGATGCAGCTGGGATTTTGCTTGAGGCTGAGGCTGACATTGCCGTTGCCAGCAAGAGCGGTAAAACGGCATTGCATTATGTCTCTTATTACAGCGGTAACGTCGATTTGGCCAAGCTTCTAATAAATGCAGGGGCACCAATCAATATTCTAGATGGTCGTAATAAGACACCTTTAGACTACGCTATCGCCAAAAAACGTGCCGAGGTTGTTGAATTAATCCGTTCAAAGGATGGCAAGACAGCCAACGAGTTGGCTGCCGTTGGGAACATTTTTGCNGCAGCCGAGGTGGGNGATCTCGAGGCGATTAAAAAACATATAGAGAATGGCGTGGATTTGAACGCAACCAACAAACAAGGCTACACTGTGTTGCAAATGGCAGTGCGACGAGGACAGAAGGATGCCACCGCGCTGTTGCTCAAGAATGGAGCCAATGTGAACGCGCAGCGCAAGGGGAAAACTTCATTGGATTTTGCAGGCAAACAAGAGGAAATTCAGGCGCTACTGCGGGATAAGGGTGGCAAGACCGGTGGAGAGATCAAGGCCGCTGGTTCGATTTTTCTGGCGTCCGAGCTTGGCTTGGTCGATGCCGTGAATGCTCAATTGGCTGCTGGTGTGGACGTGAATGGTAAAAATAAGTCCGGCTACACCGCTCTACATCTAGCCTCAAAAAAAGGTCGTGCTCAGGTGTCCGAGATTTTGCTTGAGGCCAGGGCTGACATCGCTATCCCCAGCAAAAGCGGCAAGACAGCGCTGCATTACATTGCCTATTATAANGGAAACNTGGACNTAGCTAAGCTGCTGCTTGACGCTGAGGCACCAGTCAATCTTCGGGATGGGCGGAANAAGACATCGCTAGATTATGCAGTGTCGAAGAAGCGTTCCGAGTTGGTCGAACTGTTGCGGAGCAAAGGCGCCAAGACAGGAAGCGAACTGGCCGCAGCCGAAAATATTTTCGCTGCAGTCGAGGTGGGTGATCTCGAGGCGATTCAAAAACACCTCGAAGGAGGTGTAGGTTTAAATGCGACCAATAAGCAAGGCTACACCGCGCTGCATATCGCGGTGAGAAGTGGGCAAAAGGACGCTGTGGCACTGTTGGTTGATAAGGGAGCGAACGTGAACGCGCAGCACAAAGGGAAAACTTCATTAGATTTTGCAGGCAAACAAGAGGAGATCAAGAAGTTGTTACGGGAGAAGGGCGGCAAGACAGGCAGGGAACTCAAGGCTGCTGGCTCGATTTTCTCCGCTGCCAAAAGCGGTCTAATGGACGCTGTGAAGATACATCTTACTGCGGGTGCCGACGTGAACGCTAGAAACGATAATGGTTATACGGCGCTGCACCTTGCGGCGAAGAATGGGCATATCGAAGTGGTGACGTTGTTGCTTCAGGCAAAGGCCGACATCGCTATTGCCAGCAAGAGCGGCAAGACGGCGTTGCATTACGTTACCTATTACAACGAAAACTTCGAACTGGTTGAACGGCTGTTAAACGCTGGTGCACCGGTCAATGTGCTAGATAAAAAAAAGAAAACTCCGTTGGACTATGCAAAGTTACGCAAGAACGATGCATTGATGAACCTGCTGTTAGCCGATGGTGCGCGCACGGGCAAGGAGCTTCGTGCCGAGAACGATATCCATTATGCGGCCACCAACGGCTATGCTGACGCTGTCCGTCGCTTTATTGAGAACGGTGGCGACGTTAATTCTGGTGATCGTGGTGGTTACACGGCGCTACAATACGCGTCCTACAATGGTTACATTGAGGTTGTGCGTGTGCTTGTCGAAGCCAAGGCCGACATCAATGCCGCGGCGAATAAGCGAAAGAAAACAGCGTTACATTATGCAGCGCAAAAGGGGCGCAAGGAGATTGCGTTGCTTCTTCTAGACAAAGGGGCTGAAGTCAATAAGCTAGAAAATAACGAGCGTACGGCGCTTGATATTGCACTGCGATATCGTCGCACCGAGATAGGCGAATTACTGCGGCAGCGTGGTGGCAAGCTTGGCGTTGAACTTGCCAATCCCGACGACGGCAATGCAGAGCCTCAGCCGCTGATTCTTGACGACGAGTTGGATGGTATGGATTCCGATGGTGTGGTGTTGACAATGGTGCTTGGTCAGGAAGGGCCGGGTCTTTCGATTCTTGGTTGGCCGGGCGAGATTTATCTCATCGAATCGTCGAGTGATTTGGACGATTGGATTGGCGTGGGCGAGGTAACCAACGATGTAGGTCGCGTCAATTGGTCTGATCCCCGAGGCGATCTTGGTAAGGTCAATTTCTACCGAATTCGCTTGATGGACTGATGCGGTAACGGCTTGGTTAANCTGCTAANCTTCTATATCTATGACGATGGTCAATGATTCGGGCGGATGAGAAAGGTAGAAAGCGTTCCTGCACCCTTGGGGAGTTCCCTGTTACCAGCATAGTCGCACAGGAACTCATTCGTTTTAGCGATTGCGGCCAGTGCGGCAAATGCGTCACTAGCAAAGATTTGCCCTTCATCGGCGACCGGTTCAATGCGGGCGGCACGGTTGACGTGCGCTCCATTGTAGGTGTCTCGGCCTAGTAGCGGGTCGTGGCATCGGTACACCGGTCCGGCGTGAAGGCCAATTCTGATTCGAAGGTCACGCTTCAAATCTGTGGTTTTCCAGTCCGTCTCGCGGAGAATGCTTTGCAGTGCCAGAGCGAAGCGCCCCGCCATTTCGACATTTTCAAACACAGCGCAAATCGCATCACCCCATGTGTTGAGATAGAGCGGTTTGGCATCACAGTATTCATTAATGACTGCTACTCGACCGAAAAACTCATGGATGAAATTTGGGATGCTATTTTCAGGCCATTTTGAAAATTGAACGACATCGGTAAAAAGCATCGCACGGATTTCCTGTGGCGTTCGCTTTGATATCGCTTTGATCTGGCTCTTGGTGGTTGACTCTAGCTTGGGCAGCGAGAGGCCCCTAGCCAGGGCATCAGCAAGGATTCGGTCCATCGGCAGGATTTCGATTTTTCCTGAAATTGCGTGTTCCCAGTAATGACGGACTGATTCGGTGCCGCCGCCGCCGTCGCCCGGTTTGCCATCCCATAGCAAGATTGGTGCGATATCCATACCGAGAAACTGGCTCTTAAGGATAGCGGCCCCTGCGAGGACGCGGTTACAATAGTCGAAGGCTGCATCGTCGTTGGGATCGCCCTCCTCATTGAGTATCCGGATACTGGCGGCATTATCGAGTAGGTATTGAAATCGCTCGGTCAAGTCGTTACGCGGAATAAGTTGAACGCTAGACTCGATAAATGTTTTTATATCGTAAGGCAAAAAAATGTGCACCTCACCGCCGCGTTTGAGAATAGATTCAACAAAGAGCATGTCGCCACCACAGGCGAGAGAACTGAAGCCGATGCTAATATCTTGCCGTTCGATCAAAGTTTCGATCTCGGCGCGGACTGTTTCTTCAAGTGCGGCAGGGAAACGTGCGTTCGTCCGGTCGGGCCGGTCAAGCATATGCCCGGTGAACAGGCCAATTCGTGGTAGAATGAAGCAGCTGTCAAGCGCGCGATCATCTTCTCCCAAAGACTTTAAAAGAAACCGCGCTTGACTTCGCGTGCGACTAATCTCGGCAGCTCCCGGGTTGCTCTCGGTCGTGGCTCGGGTGTAGTTGACCCGCGCGGATTCCAGGTCACCGGAAACCAGCGATGCTTCGGCGGCGGTGGCCAATAGCCAATACAATTCAGGCGAGTTTGGCCCCTCTTTGGACAAACCTTCCTCGCAGAGGACGGAAACCTCGTTGGCTATACGCCGGGCAGTTTCCGTTTGCCCAGCTACAAGCGCCATTGAGGCTGCGTTGATACCGGTATAATAACCGCCTGAGCATTCATAGCCCTTTAGGTAATTGTCTAGACTCAGTTGAAGATGATGTTCGCGGTCTTTCTCTGTTGCGGCGATCATCCACAAATCCTTGTGCGTTCGTGCAAGGATGCCAAATGTTTCCTCGTCATCTTGTCCCTTTTTGCGCAACCCGACGAGAATTGTACTGGCGCGCTGAGTTGCTCCGGTCCGTGCCAGAGCGAGCGCTTGCAACTGCAGTAATCGAACATCGTCTTGGAAAACTCGCAGCCCTTCGCGGGAGATATCGTAGGAAAGAAACGCTTCTCCCAATTTTTGCGCTGCACCGACTGCTTGGCGGTAAATATCGACATCCTCTGCCCAGACGGAGCGGCATCGTTTTTCCCAAACCATCCGCAGTCCGGCCAGAGTGCCACCCTGCTCTCGAATTTGTGCTAGGGCGTCAGCAGCCGTTGTGTCGGCGGACGGTTGGGGGGTGGATGAATCGTCGCTTCCTTTCACTGGATGCCGGGGACCGTGCCTCAAATCGTCTAGGTGGAGCAAATCATTTTCCACTTAGCAGCCATCAAGTGCGCAATCCTGTTTTATTTGATTTACAATATATCATAACTTTATTTATATCTCTGAACCGCAACACTATTACTATAGAGCATGAGCAAGATGAACGACGTCTTCATCAGTTACGCCCACATCGACGATCAGCCTTTGACCGAGGGGCAGAAGGGATGGATCACCCAATTCCATCGTATCCTTGAGGTTCGTCTTGGCCAGTTGCTCGGTGAGAAACCCAATATCTGGCGTGATCAAAAAATTCAGGGCAACGATATTTTTGATGAAAAGATCATGAACGCGTTTAAGGGGGCTAAGGTGATGATTTCCATCATGAGCCCCCGCTACCTTAAGTCGGAATGGTGCCTGCGCGAACTCAATGAATTTTATGCTGCGGCAAACAAGTCGGGCGGCATTCAGGTGGGAGACCGGTCGCGTATCTTTAAGGTTGTCAAGACACCGGTGGATTCCAACGAAATTCCTGCCCATTTGCCCCCCATTATGCAAAGCATTATAGGCTTCGATTTTTTTGATTTCGATGCTGATACTGGCCGTTTAGTCGAATACGACGAGACGTTCGGCGAGCGAGCTAGGCAGAATTATTTCTCCCGCATATACGATTTGGCCTACGAGATTTGTGGCTTGCTGAAAAGCTACGGCGATACCACTGCTCCGCCGGAATCGGTTGCCGAGCCGGTTGCTAATTCGAGGACGGTTTTTCTTGCCGCGACGACTACCGATGTGCAGTCGGAACGCGACCGCATTAAGCGTGAACTGGTCGAGCGCGGACATCGTGTGTTGCCTGAAAACCATCTGCCGCTGGTGGGTTCGGAACTTGAGCAGGAACTGCGTGAATTACTCCCCGAGTGTGACCTAGCGATCCATATGATAGGCAATAGGTACGGGATGATTCCAGAGGAGGCGACTTCCTCTGTGGCGGATTTGCAGAATCGAATCGCATCCGAAATTAGCAGCGATTCTGGGCTTGAGCGGATAATTTGGCTTCCGCGCGGTGTAGTTGCTGTCGACGATCGGCAGATCGACTTCATCCGCCGCATCAATGAAGATGCTGCAACGCATGCAGGAGCGGAGATCATTGAAGAATCGCTTGATAATCTGAAGGGTTATCTACTAGAGCGACTAAAACCGAAGTCTCAGCCTAAGCCAGCTGCAAAAGAGTCGTCCGCGTTTGACCAAGCGCCTGATACTCGCAATGTATATTTGATCTGCGATGCCCTTGACGAGGAGGCAATTGAGCCGCTAGAGGACTATCTGTTTGCTGAGGGTTTTGAGGTGTCACTTCCGTTATTCGAAGGAGAGGAGCACGATATTGCCAAGGCTCACCGCCAAAAACTTACGCTATGTGATGCGGTGCTTATCTACTACGGTTCTGGCGGGCGATCCTGGGTTGAGATGAAGGTGATGGATCTAATGCAGGCTCCTGGATTCGGGCGAACTGAGCCACTTGCTGCTAAGGCAGTACTTGTCGCTCCTCCCGAGGATCGTCGCAAGAGTCGCTTCAAGACCCACTTTGCGGAGGTACTGACCCAGACCGGTGACTTTAAGCCAGACTGTATCGCTCCGTTCGTTGTTCAGGTCAAACCTTCCAATTAACCCACCATGAACCCACAAGACGCACATTTTAATCCTTTCCCTGGACTTCGCCCATTTCAGATCGAGGAAAAATACCTTTTCTTTGGTCGTGAGGAGCAGACCTCCGAATTACTCACTCGTCTTCGCAAGACTCGCTTCCTGGCCGTGGTGGGCGTTTCTGGTAGTGGCAAATCATCCCTTGTCCGTGCTGGACTGCTGCCAGAACTGCACGGTGGCACAATGGCTACTGCAGGCTCGTCGTGGGAGGTCGCGGTTATGCGACCAGGAGGCGATCCTCTAGCCAATCTCGCCGAGGCGCTAATCGAGGCCGACATCCACGACTCCGGTGAAGAGCATATCAACTCGCACGTTCGCGCTTCTCTAGCCCGAAGTGGCATGGGATTGGTTGAGGCTGTCAAGCAGGGGGATCTACCTGAAAACACTAATTTGCTGGTGGTTGTTGATCAGTTCGAGGAGATCTTCAGGTTCCGGCGCATGAGCGGTCTCTCCGAGGAGGAGGCCGGACATTTCATCACCCTGCTGCTTGAGGCTAGCGAACAAATCGACCTCCCGATTTATATTGTGATTACAATGCGCTCAGATTTTCTTGGTGATTGCGCCCAGTTTCGAGGGTTGGCTGAGGCTGTTAATGAGGGCGAATACCTCATCCCACGCCTCAACCGCAACCAGCGTCGGCAGGCTATTGAGGGGCCGGTGGCCGTCGGCCAGCGTCAGATCACCTCCCGTCTCGTGCAGCGGCTCCTAAACGACATCGGCGATGATCCTGACCAGTTGCCGATCCTCCAGCACGCCCTCATGCGCACGTGGGATCACTGGGACGAGAGTGGCGCGGACGGACCGCTCGACCTCGACCATTATCAGGCCACCGGCGGTATGGACGAGGCTCTCAGCCGACATGCCGACGAGGTCCACGCCGAATTGCCTGACGACGAGCACAGGTGGATATCCCAGAAACTGTTCAAGGCGCTAACCGAGAAAGTGGACCAACACCGTGGCATTCGTCGTCCGATGCAGTTCCACGAGCTGTGCCAGATCATCGAGAAGGAGAACAACAAAATTCGCACTGTAGTGGATGCCTTCCGCCGTCAGGGCCGCACCTTCCTCATGCCCAGCGGCGACTCCGAGATCATACCCAAAACCGTTATCGACATTTCCCACGAGAGCCTCATGCGCGTCTGGCTCCGTCTGCGAGACTGGGTGGACGACGAAGCTCAATCCGCCAAGATCTATCGCCGCTTGGCCGACACCAGCAGCTTGTATCAAGATGGCAAAGCCGGTTTCTACCGCGACCCTGACCTTCAGATTGCACTGTCATGGCGCGAGGAAACCCAGCCTAACAAAACTTGGGCCGACCACTACTTCGCAGGCTTCGATGAAGCCATGTCCTTCCTCGACAAATCACAGGAAGAAGCCGAGCGCGAGGAACGCGAACGTGAAGAGGCTCGGCAACGTGAATTAGCTCAAGCCCAGGCCTTGGCCAAGGCGCAAGAGGAACGGGCCGAAGCCGAGCAACTCCGAGCTGAGGAACAGGCTCGCTCTGCGTCTCGCTTACGAAAAATGCTAGCCGGCTTGGCCGCCGCTACCTGTGCCGCTGTAGTTTTCCTCGTCATAGCCGTCATTGCTAAGCAAGCGACGGAAGAAGCTAAACTCNAAGTCGATAACAAGATTCTAGAACTTGCCGAGCGCAGTATTGCCACAGGTGACTCTCTTTCAGCAGAAGGAGAAACTCTTCGCGCTCTCCCCTGGTATGCTGATGCTGCAGATTTAGCTAAAGGNGATCCTAATTTGCAATTAGCTTATGAAAGAAATCTATCCGAAAAAATCGAAAAAGCACCCAGCTTAAAAGAAATAGTTTTTAGTGATCACAATATATTTAGAGCCGGTTTCACTGATGACGGAAAGTACTATTTTATTGGAGAACAGAGCGGCTGGAACAGCCCAAGTGAACTTTTATTATTTAAAACATCCACAAATAAATTANTATATAAACATACCTTACCCGCTGGAATCAACGGTATTGATATTAGCTCAGACGGTAAATTACTTATAGTGCCAAACGGGCAAAGCAATGTTTCTGTTTTAGATATTCCTACAGGCAAACTACTTCATAATTTTGATAAACATACTGGATGGGTTCGTAATCAAATTAGTATGACTCGCGATAACCTATTATTAGCGGTTCCACTGGGTGGATTAACAAATGGAGTTGCAATATGGGACAATAAGACTGGCGAGGAAAAATATTCTATACTATCAACTGATGAAGTTTGTCATGCTGTTTCCTTTTCTTCAGATAATCGCTTTTTAGCAGCCGGAACAGGCGGTAATGGATGGGGCAATGGAGATTCTGGGGCTGTTTATGTATGGGAACTTGCATCAAACGAGAAACCTCAATTAAAANATAGAATCGAAATTGGGCAACCAGTTCAAAGCATAAGCTTTGCTAATCAAGGATACTCATTTGCTTTTGCCTGTGGCAGTCTCATTGGTGAAATTGGGCCATTTTACGGTCGTGTTTTGGATGCAGAAGATGGTCAAGCAATATCAAAAAAAATGGAACATGATAGNGCNGTCNTTAAAGTGGAATATAGTCCAGATGGTCGGTGGCTATTAACTGCGAGTATTGACGGTACTGCTCGGAACTGGGATGCAACAACAGGCAATCCAATTTCCGCTCCTATGACTCATAGTAGTCAACTAAACGATGCTACTTTTAGTCCCGATGGTGCATTCATAGCGACGGCTAGCACAGACAATACTGCTCGTGTTTGGGATGCTGTAACCGGCAAACCATTGACCCCACCCCTTCGGCATATGGATCAAGTAAACAGTGTATCATTTGACCCAACATGCAGATCCGTTATCACTTCGAGTCGGGATCAAACTGCCAGAATTTATCTATTGCCAATGGAACGAAAAATATTGACCGGAAAAGCCACTCAATCGAGTACAGAATTTGGGGGTAGTGCCGCAAGGGCAATTGATGGGAATAAGGATGGAAGATATGGGATGAATTCAACCACACATACATCTGAAAAAGATACAAAACCTTGGTGGCAAATTGATTTCAAAGAACAGCAAATGATTAGTGAAATAGTTCTTTGGAACCGTCAAAACTTCCAACAAAGGCTTGTTAATTTTCGTGTGCGCTTAATGATTGGATCAGATCTTGAAGTTTGGAGTCGGGATTTCCTGACCGGGCCAAAAGCAGTAGCTCCGAATCCGAATTTAATTATCAATCTTACCGATCCAATACTTGCATCTAAATTACGAATAGAAAAGATAGGGCCTAATGCAGGAGGTGAATACACATTAAGTCTGGCAGAAGTAGAGATTTTTGCTGCTNCCGAGTCTGGTATGGAAAGTAAAAATATTAATAATTTACAAAATTTAAGCCATGTNAATTCTGCTAGTAAAATTAATGCCAATGGAAGATTGGTGGAACTCCNAAAAAACGAACTTAAAACTACTTGGGAGTCGCTGAAATCTTTTAATTCTGTCGAGCCTTCATTGCAGGAAACCTCTGATTGGCATCGTTTGCGTACTAGACAATTATACTCAGCTAAACATTGGAGCGGGTTCTTTTATCATTACAGTAGAATGAATTTAAAAGAACAGGAAGAATCAGGCTATGTCAAAATGGAAGCAATTGCTTACGCTGAACTGGGATTATGGGAAAAGTCATTTCAACTTCACCGGAAGGCGATGCAATTTACGCCTACTGATACAGAGATTGTAAGTGGCTATCTTTCTTTGTGTGTACAACTAGGGCGATTTAATGAGGGACAGAAAATTGTCCAAGGAATTATTGAATCATTTTCAGACGGAAATNTAAACTCAGATGAATTGGCATATTTAGCTATTACTTATCCTAATTTATTTGAAGATATTTCTATACCGCTCACGTGGGTTGATGCTCAATATAAACAACGCCCAGGTTATATTGACTTAGGCAACTCAGAAGCCATTAACTTAAAAAATGCAATAACCATAGAAGGGTGGTTTTTTCACAATTCTACTGGTGGTTTAGTAAGTAAAGGAGGGGCATTTGACGATGATGGTTATGGGATTACCATTGGTTTCCAAAGTGGGGACTTTAGATTTGAACTCCAAAACACGATGGCAAAGGAAAAAATGATGGCGGACGCATCACTTCCTAAAAATAGAGCATGGAGGCATTTGGCAGCAACTTGGGATAAAAAATCCCGCGAAGCAATTCTATATATTAATGGGGTGCGCCAACAAAGAACTGTATTTTTTAATGGCCCAATTGGAGTTACAAACCAAAGACTGAATTTGGGGCGAAATGAACGAGTTGGGAATCGTTATTGCAACGCCGGTTTTAGTGATTTTCGTATATGGAATAGGGTCCGAACAGCGGAGGAAATTATGCAAACAATGAATTCTAGATTGTTGGGTAATGAGCCGGGTCTTGTAGGCTATTGGCCGTTTGACCAAGACACGGGTGATATAGCTCGAAGCGGTTTAGCTGAAGGAGTCAGCGGAAAAATAGTAAACCCTAACTGGCGAACCACTAACGAACTACCATTCTCTGATCAGACAACTTATTGCGAAGTATCTAGAGGTGAATTAAATCTGTGGCGAGTTCTTACTTTAAAAGGCGGGCTTTTATATCGAAATGGCAGACCTAAACAAGCTGTCGAGACATTGGAGAGTGCTCGAATAGGTGGCGCTCGTAGGCCTGTTAATAAGCGCAACCAAGATGATGGCAATCAGTTGCAGTGGCTATTGCTAGCACAATGCTATAATCAGATTGGTGAAAAAGAAAAAGCGACAAGCCTTTTTATGCTTGCCAACAAACGTGCCACCGACTCATTTCTTCGAGACAGAAATTGGAGAGAACGCCTCCGTTTAAAATCCCTTCTTAAAGAAACCCGTGTAATGCTTGGTCAGGGTCAGGGTGGAACCAACTAAAAAAAATCTGAATGGCTAAGCGCTTTAAACGACCTTCGAATTGGAAACTCTCAAGAGAAGCGGTTTGCACATTGCGCTCAGACGATTGCGTACCGTCAGAAGCTGCTTTCGTGATGCATAAAGGAGATTGCACGAAGTAATTTGCCAGTCTGTAATCCTAATCGTCAATGTTCTAGCAATGAGGTGTCAATGGTGAAGCAGTGATAAGAAAACGAGGACGAATTAATACGGTCTATGAGGAGGGGCGTAAACCTATTGTACTTGTATGTTACTTGAGAGGTGGGGGAGCGCTGAGTTTGCGGTATATCCATGCTTCAAGCGGTCGCAGTGGGGACAGTAACCGGTACAGAGGTGAGTAGTAGAGACGAAGCCGAATTACGGACAGCAGCATCACGAGGGAGGTGCGACCTATTTGTACCTTGGAACCGACTTGATCGGTCCACTCGGTTGGCACTTCGCGCACGGTGTAGCCTGATCGCTTGAGGGCGTAAAGGAGGTTGATGTCAAAAGCCATGTCGGCGACTGTTAGCTGGTTATGAATCATTTCGACCGCTTCCTTGCGAAGCACTTTGGCGCCGCATTGGGTGTCTCGAATGTTCATCCAAAAAAGGCTCTGCACGATGGCATGAAATACGCGGCTGGCGAATTGTCGCCGGAAGGTTTGCTCTTGCCGTAGTATGGAGCCGGCCATCCAACGGGAACCGATCACGCAGTCGGCCGTGGCGCATTGGGTGATGAGTTCGTCGAATGCAGCAGGTGGCGTGGCGCCGTCCGCATCGACATATCCGACGAGGTCGGCTTCCGGGGCGAGTTTGAGCCCTTCTATCAAGGCGCCACCTTTGCCGATTGGCTCGGGGATGTTGGTATAATGAATTTCGGGGAATTTTTTTGAGGCGGCTTCGACTACACTAAGCGTGTTGTCTGTACAGCCGTTGAGCACAACTATGAGGTTGAAGCGGGAAGGGTGATGCTCACGGAAGTAGACAGCGTAATTCTCGAGTACTGGAGCGATGCGACTCTCCTCGTTGTAGGCCGGGATAAGCAGCAGAATGCTGGAGGAGGCTTCGGGCATGTAGACGCTTTGATAAATTTTTGCCGATTTGGTAACGTTTACCAGAGTGCAAATGCACCATCCTGACCCCACATTTGTGAACCTCTGTATGGTTTCATCTTGTCAATATCCTTCCAGCGCACGGAGCCATCGAGCCAGCCGACGTTGCCGCCATCGGCTCCGACATCCTTTGATGAGGCACCTTCGGCGCTAGGGTTTGAGTAATCAATTTCGGTATCCTCTTCAGTTCCGTAGTCGAACAGGATGGGCCCCCTTGGTCCGTGTGGCGCAAGGGTATGCATGTAGCCGGGTGACCATGTGTTGAGTTCTGTAACAAGTGGGAGGCTGGGATTGTCGCTTAAGGTTTGTGGTGAGATCCAGCCCTGGAATTGGTCCATTGCCGGCCATGGGGTCTGATAGTGGCCTCCAAGATAGTTGTAGCCGATCACGTAGCCCCAGCCCTCAAATAGCCACCCGTCTGGGTTGCCAAACGGTTTACCGAGATTGGAGCACTCGTAAATATGGAACGGAGCATACTTTAACAGGGCAACGCGGATTGGCGTGGAGATCAGCGGCGTGTGGTCGTCTTTAGGATCCCGGGCATCCGACAAGCCGCTGGGTAGTTTTTCCTCGTTGTCGCCGCCATACATGTGAGCGACCTGAAGGAATTGCCGGATATGATTCTTGCAGTTTGTCCGTCGTGCGCGCTCCTTAGCACTGGCTAGGCCGGGTATCAAAAGCGCGGCTAGAATGGCGATGATAGCAATGACTACCAGCAACTCGATAAGAGTGAAACCGTTACGCCTTGCCAAGTTCATTCGTTGCGGAGACGGAAAAACTGCTGAGCTGCGCTGGGTCGAATCCGGACGACGTATCGATCTCCTTCCTTGGCTGTGCCACTGCCTACCTCGCTCCAGTCGGCTGCTTGGCCAAATATTGCTGTGGATTCAAGGATGAAGTTGCCTTTAGCAGGCCAAGAGAACTCGAGCCGATCACCGCTGAGTTGGACAGCTAGTGGCTGCGGTTCGATCACCATCTCGCTCATTTGTAGCTTGTAAAGTGTGCCCCGGGAGTTACGTACATAGAGGCTGCGGTTGGCCAGTACTGGTGCAGTCCAGCAGGTGCCGTTGATCACTTTGGACTTGGCGAGCTGCTTGAACTTCGTTGGCGAGGCATCGGCAATGTATAGGTTGCCGTCGCGGGTGAGTATGATCAGCTTATTGTCGGCAGCGGTCATGGAACTGCACGGCATACTATTCTTGGTCCACTCGGTTTCGCCGGTTTTCATGTTGATACAGCGTATGGTTTTGCCACGTTCGATTCGGCCATCCGCGCCGTATAGGTAATCGCCCACCACCACTCCTGCATTAAAGTGAATACGCATGCTACGGTTTTTCCATTTGGNGCGAGTGCTGGTGCCGCGCAGTTCAATCAGTTCGCCGTCACGCGAGTTTGAGGTGAGGAAGATTTTGCCGTCATAAAGTACCGGGTCGGCGGCGTTGACACTTGCGCTAGTGCGGAACGATTTTTTCCAGAGTTGNCTGCCGTTCGCGAGATCGACCCCGTAAGCACTGTCAGCAGCAAACATAACCACAGCATCCTTGCCATTGTGGTCGTACGGAACAGCGGTCGCGTATCCGGCGGTTCCGCCGCCTGTTTTCCATGCCAATCTACCGGAGTCTTTCTTGAGAGCAACTCCGCGAGTGCCGACATTATAAACGACGCGATCACCTTGGATTAGGGGTGACGAGGCAAAGCCCCAGTTTGGCACGCGTGCTTGGTATAGTCTCTTCAAGTCCTTTGTCCAAACCACTTCACCGGTTGCAGCATCAAAGCAGTATGCCTTGCCGGTCTTGCTCAGCGTATAGACAAAGTCACCGTGAACTGTGGGAGTAGCGTTGGGGCCGCCATCGTAGAGGTTAGGCGTGAGTGGTTCCGAATAGGTATGCCTCCATAACTCGTCGCCGGTGTNTTCGTCGAGGGCGACTACCTGATCACGAGCTGAGTTGTTGCCCATGGTGAACACTCGCCCGTCTGCCACCGAGACGGCGGCAAAGCCGGTACCCACCGAGGCTTTCCAAAGCCGCTTGGGGCCGCTTGATGGCCATTTTTCGAACCAATCAGTTTCCAGCGAAATACCGTTGTNNTCGGGACCGCGCCAATTGGGCCAATCGGCGGCTTGGCCAAACGGATCAAAAGTTAGGAGNAACAAAGCTGCGATGANGGTTGTTTTCATGATCAAAGCTATTTCAGTAGCGAAATNATAAGTCAAAGGCTGCTTGCGTCAATGACACTCGTANAAAACAGGTATCAAACTGAAGCAATCTTNATACCGGTTGTACTATAATAATAAATCATTCGAATAGTTGCTTCAATCTCGNACTTTCTGTGCGGCCTTCATTCATGACGAGTCAGCATCACTCAAAATTTACTTGACAAAAAAGAGGATTAAATGGTTTTTTCAATGTCAGTTCGCACGGTGTCTGATGCGAGTGCTGTCGTGGATATCTCCTTTTGCTGACATCGCATCAATCTGAAAATTCACCGGAGAGCTTGAAGGTTTCCCCAACCTTGGCGCTTCGGAATGAAATTTGGCCGGTCAAGCTTANGCTTGACCGGCTTTTTGTTTTCANGGGCGNTATCCTTTCCTTGTTCCTCAAAATCGGATGTGTGACGCTGTCGCNGATGCAACGATCNGAAGTGAACGGTTGGAGTGTNGTCAGGCTTTCTATGGTGATTGTCTTTGTTGTCGGTTTGGCTAAGNGGGAAGCAGTNTTAGCGGTCAAGCCGAATATCATCTTTATTATGGCNGATGACCTTGGTTATGCGGAATTAGGCAGCTACGGTCAGAAAAAAATCAAGACCCCAAATCTCGATCGTTTAGCCAAGCAGGGCATGCGGTTTACGAGGAATTATTCCGGTAATGCAGTCTGTGCGCCGTCGCGNTGTGTTTTGATGACAGGCAAGCATCCCGGCCATGCTTTCGTTCGAAATAATGGCGAGATCAAGCCTGAGGGGCAGCGACCGATCCCGAAGGANGAGATCACGATGGCGGAGCTACTNCGCGATCAGGGCTACGCCACTGGTGCTTTCGGCAAGTGGGGGTTAGGTTTTCCTGGTTCGGAGGGTGATCCGATCCATCAAGGCTTTGATCGGTTCTTTGGCTATAACTGTCAACGCCACGCGCACAGTTACTATCCTAATTATTTATGGAGCAACCTTAATCGTGTGCCGCTGAACAATGAGCCGCCCGTACCTGGGCACGCNTCACTGCCCAAGGGCGCTGACCCTGCNAACCCACAAAGCTACGATGTTTTCAAGGGTAANGACTACGCGCCNGATCGCATCAACGAACAGGCGTTGAAGTTTATTCGTGACCACAAGGATAAGCCGTTCTTTCTCTACTACCCAACCGTCATCCCTCATGTCGCGTTGCATGTGCCGGACGAGGAGCTGAAGCCGTACCTTGCACAGAAGTGGAACGATCCTCCGTTTGTTCGTGCCAAGGGCTACGGTTACACTCCTCATTTCACACCGCGCGCTGCCTATGCCGCGATGATCACNCGNATGGATCGTTATATTGGCCGTGTGCTCGAACTGCTTGACGAACTCGGTTTGGCCAAGAACACAATCTTGGTGTTTACTTCTGATAATGGAACGACTCATCTCAAGGCTGAGGTGGACTACGATTTTTTTGAGAGCGTCAAGCCGCTTCGCGGTCTGAAGGGATCCTTATACGAGGGNGGTATTCGNGTGCCTATGATCGTGCGTTGGCCCGGGAGTGTGCCGGNGGGANCGACTTCTGATTACATGACCGGCCTTGAGGATTGGATTCCGACGTTACTCGATCTGATCGGNGGTAAAAANGCTGTGCCGGATAACGTTGACGGCCTTAGCATCGCCAATGTATTGCGCGGCAGAAAACAAAATCCACGTCCTTTTTTATACAGGGAATTTTCTGGATACGGTGGACAGCAGGCCGTCTGGGTTGGGCGCTGGAAGGNGATTCGACAGAACATCCTTCGNAAGAATAACAAGCAACCGCTCAGGATTCAGTTGTANGATTTGGAGGCGGACATCAGCGAGTCNAACAATATTGCCACTGAGAAGCCGAAAATTGTGGCGCGCCTGCGTAGGCTGATGTCCCGCGAGCATACTGCTTCTGAGTTTTACCCGATCCATCCTTTGGACTAGGCTACTNCCAATGACAATNTATACAGTCCCTCCCTTTTCATATTTGGCCGTAGTGCTGACATTGTTGGGCTGTAGCCAAAAACCGGGTGGTTTGGAACCCCGTGTCATCTGGCAAAGTGTGCAGGATAGCAATGTGCAGCAATTGACCAAGTGTATNGAAATGGATCCTAGCTTGGTTAATGCGGTGGACNTAACAGGCAACTCACTACTATACGAGGCCGTAGGCAGTCTGGACATCAAGGTTATCAAGTATCTCTTGGTCAATGGTGCCAAGGTTAATCATCGGAATCAATTTGGTAGGACGCCTCTTCACAGGGCTGCCGATGAGGATCGGCAAGAGGTCGTGCGTTTACTTATAGATCACGGCGCTGAGGTTAATGNCCGGGACTGTCGAGGCTCCACGCCATTGATCGCGGCTGCTGAGTTTGCCGGGTTGTCGGTGTTAGAACTGCTTGTCGAATCCGGCGCGGATGTGCCTTCGGGTAACCATTACGGNCGGAGCGCCCTACATAACGCGGCTAAGCGCGAGGATACTATCGTGGCGGAATATCTAATTTCGCAGGGTGCAAAGCTAAATCANGTTTGTGAATACGGTACGCCGCTGGACCTGACCGNCAACTGTGAAGTTGCTGAGTTGTTACGCGCCGCTGGTGGCGTAACATCGAGAAGCAAAACCATNGCATCTCGCACTCACGAGCAATATCTTACCGNTCTTCCTTCAGAGAGATAATCTTTTGCTTCCTTCTCCACACTTTCCCATTCTGCTGTTACGCTCCGGCACATGGCGAAAACTGCATTGCTGTTTGCTGGTCAGGGTGCCCAGTTCGTGGGTATGGGNANGGATTTAGCCGAGATTCATTCGANTGCGAAGTCGCTGTTTACACAAGCCGATGAGGCTTTGGGTTACGGCCTGAGCGAGATTTGTTTTTCNGGGCCAGAGGANAAGTTGGTGCGGACCGAACATGCGCAGCCGGCGATTTATCTCGTCGGCTGGATNGCGNTGCAGTTGCTTCGTGAACAGGCACCGTNNNTCCCGTTTGATGCCACCGCTGGTNTGTCGTTGGGAGAATTNACTGCGTTGTCTGCGGCGGGTGCGCTTGGNTTTNAGGATGGTTTACGAGTGGTGCGGCGGCGCGGNGAGTTGATGCAGGAGGCTTGCGAAGCCAGCTCTGGCGGCATGGCAGCGATCGTTGGTCTCGAAGAGGAAAAAANANACGANGTTTGTAACGAAACTGGGGTGAGTTTGGCCAATCTGAATTGCCCGGGTCAAATAGTGGTTTCAGGAAACAGTGACAAAATAGAGGCAGTATGTGAGGCAGCAAAAGAGGCTGGGGCCAAGCGTGCGATTCCGTTGCCGGTGGCTGGTGCGTACCATTCGCCTTTAATGCAACCGGCACAGGCTGGTCTGGAGGAGTCTTTAGCCAATGTCGAATTACGCGAGCCTACCGTGCCTGTTTACAGCAACGTCACAGGGCAGGTGCATGCCGGTGCAGAGACGATTGCCGTTACGATGGTGGAGCAGGTAACATCATCTGTAAAATGGGAGGCTTGCATCCGAGCAATGATTGCCGATGGCGTAACTCGCTTTATCGAGCTTGGACCAGGTACGGCTTTGACAGGCTTTATGCGACGGATCGATCGCGGGTTGGAGGTGCATAACATTGCCGATAACGTTAGCCTAGCCAAAACGGTTGAAGCGTTGAACACCTGACTTGAAAAAACAGGGAAGGAGTGCAAATGTTGGCGATAGCCAGACCTATTCCATGGCATCAACGCTCAAGTCATTACGCGCCCTCTCTGCTCCCTCGAGACTTCGGTTGCTCTCGCTGCTCAACGAGAGCGAGTTAACGGTGCGTGAGTTGACCGAGATCACTGGCATGCGGCAGTCTGGTGTTTCGATGCATCTGGGGCAGATGCAGGAGGCTGGTTTGGTCGAGTCCAGCCGGGATGGCAAGAATGCCTATTACCGCAAGACTCGAGATAATAATGCGGGCATCATCGCTTTGATCGAGTTAGCCGCTTCGGGGGCAGCGGAGATTCCGGAGCATGCTTCCGATCTAGCCAATCTGAAGCTCATTCTCGACCGGCGGGAAAATCAGGATCTTGTTTACTTCAACCGGGTGGCTGGCCGGTTCGATCGCATTTATGGTCCGGGTCGCTCGTGGCAGGCTTTTGGCCAGCTGCTACTTCGTCTTGTGCCTGAGATTGTAGTTGCCGACCTCGGTTCTGGCGAAGGCTTGTTAAGCGAGTTACTCGCTCGTAAGTGCAGGCGTGTCATTGCGGTGGACAACTCTGAAAAGATAGTTACTTTTGGACAGGCTAGGGCGGTGAAAAATGGGCTGGCTAACCTTGAGTTTCGTCAGGGAGATCTCCAGCACCCGCCGATCGATGATGCGTCGATCGACCTCGCGATCCTCAGTCAGGCACTACATCACGCCGAGGAACCGGCGCAGGCTATCGCAAGTGCGTTTCGGATTCTTAGGCCGGGAGGTCAGTTAATGGTTCTTGACCTCGTCGCTCATAAGTTTGAGCAAGCGCGTGACATGTTCGGTGACCGATGGCTGGGCTTCGCCGAGAGCCAGTTGTATCAGTGGCTCGAGTTGAGCGGCTTCAGTCAGATCGATATCAGCGTTGTGTCGCGCGAGGAGGAGGAACCGCATTTTGAGACATTGTTGGCCAGTGCCATCAGGCCAGCCTAGCCTGGGTGACGAATGGAAGCGCACCTTTACAACAGTGGCGTTGGTAAAGTTGCTTGGTTTGTGCGTCGCTTCGGTGCAGCCGAGCTTTTACTTAAGCCGTTGAGGTGTGCGTTCGCGCCTCTGATCATCCCGCGTTTGGCTAAACGTAATTTCATTTTCGAGGGTCAATCGCTGCCACTGTTTTATCATCGTTACAATATGACATGGGCGAATGAGCGTGCTATTGAAGTACCAATTGCAGTCGAGTTCCTTCGTCGGTATGCCGGCCAGCGTGTGCTTGAGGTCGGTAATGTCTTGCCGCATTACATAGATACAGAACATACGGTGCTCGATAAATACGAGCGAGGACCAGACATTTTGAACAAGGACATTGCCGATTTCGCACCAGTAGAGAGATTTGACTTGATTTTATCCGTTTCAACATTCGAGCACATCGGATTTGACGACGAGGTGGAGTGCGAGAACGGTGAAAAAATCGAGTGTGCAATTACGACATGTCGCGGATTGCTGTCTTCGGGCGGGCAACTCGTATTGACGCTTCCTCTTGGCTACAACCCGGCACTAGATCGCATGATTGCAGATGGTCGACTCGGCAGCAATCGAACGGCGTTTCTTAAGCGTTCAGGCCATCTAGCCTGGCAGTCAGTGGATGCAAATGTAGCATTGGCCTGCGCGTATGGTCGGCCATATCCATACGCTAACGCAGTGATGATTGCGCAGTTTGGGGGGCTGCAAGAATGAAAACATTGAGCTTCCTGATGCTAAATTGGCGTGATCCGGAGAATCCGTTGGCNGGTGGAGCCGAGCGTGTCACGCTCAAACACATGGAGGAACTGGTGCGTCGTGGACATAGAGTGGTCTGGTTCGCTAACAACTTTGACGGAGCCAGTTCAGAGACGGAGATNAATGGTATTCAGATCTTCCGTGGCGGACGGCCTGGTGCATCCATTTTTCATGCNTTTNTNTGTGCCCGCAAAAACGGTCCGTTCGACTTGGTGATCGATCAGCACCACGGCATTCCTTGGTTNGCACAATGGTGGTCGCGTACTTCTTGTATNGCCTACATTCACGAGGTGCTAGGGCCCATTTGGGAATCGTTTTACCGCTGGCCAACGAGCTTGATTGGNCANNCACAGGAAAAATTAGTTCACCAGTTTTATGCTGATGTTCCTTTTTGGACCGTATCTTCTTCGACTAGGTTGCAACTGCTGGAGAACGGTGTTTGCGATGTGAGTGTTTGGCCAAACGGGACAGACACTGAGCCGCTGCCGAATTTGCCAGCCAAGCATCTAGTCAAGCCGTTGCGTCTAATTGTGCTTTCACGTCTGGCCCCGAACAAGCGGGTCAGTGATGTGATCCGAGTGTTAGCCCTTTTGAACGAGGCAGGTTGTCAGGCGGAACTCACCGTGGTTGGCTCTGGCTGGGAGCGGGCCTTGCTGGAGCGCTTAGCGGGATCGCTTNGTCAGGCCCATGCCGTGAATTTCAAGGAACATCTCGACGATAATGCAAAAAACACCGAACTTCAAAATGCTCACTTGTTGTTGCACACTTCCGTNCGTGAGGGGTGGGGTTTGAATGTCATTGAGGCCAACGCTATGGGNACACCAGCTGTAGTGTATCCGGTCGGCGGGNTGGTTGATTCGACTGTNGACCGGGTGACTGGTTTGATCAGCGCAGAGGAGTCGCCNAAAAGTCTAGCTGCAGAGGTACTCAGTCTTGTCGATGATCCCGATCAATACGGCCAGTTGCGGGAGGGCGCATGGCGAAGATCATTTGATTTTCGTTGGAAACAAGTGATCCGCCCTACATGTGATTGGCTGGAGCAATTGGCACGAGCCGAAGGTGCTTTGNAACTTTTTAATAGATAAGTCTGTGACATCTCTGTTCGAAATCGATTCCCTTAGTCATAGGTANGGCTCTGTGCATGCGCTTGAGGGTGTATCGTTGTCGGTGGAGCAAGGGGCGATCGGGCTGGTCGGGCAGAATGGCGCTGGCAAGTCGACGTTGATNAAGATTTTGCTGGGACTCNTTCGNCACACCGNTGGTACAGTGCGAGTNTTTGGATCGGACGTGGAGAGGTATGGNGTCGGNNTGCGCGGTCGGATCGGTTACATGCCAGAACGAGAGGGTGTAANTCCGGGGCTAAACGGNATCGAGTATGTTGGCNTATCCGGCGAGNTGAATGGCATNCCGCGCAAACTNGCACTGCGTCGTGCCCATGAGTTACTGTCACAACTGGGGCTAGAGGAGGCGCGCTATCGGCGTCTGGAGAATTACTCAGCCGGAATGGTGCAACGCATCAAACTAGCTGCCACGTTGGTGCATGATCCCGATCTGCTGCTGCTCGACGAACCGACCTCTGGACTGGATCCCGACGGGCGCTCCGCGATGCTTACGCTGNTAAANTCACTTGCGCAACGTCCTGGTAAGTCGNTGCTTTTTTCGACACATNTGCTTGGTGACATCGAGCATGTTTGCCGACACACGATCATTATGGAAAAGGGCCGGATCGCGGCCTATGGGTCNCTAGATAAAATGCTCGCCGGTCAGGCACACGCATTTTTACTCCAATGGAAAAATGNGGATGNCACTACAAACGATGCTTATATCAATGCGCTTNAGAAAGTNGGCGCGGATGTGTCCCACGGGGAGGAATTTGGTCAGGCGCGTGTGGTTGTTTCTGCCGAATGGTCGAACCAGCANTTTTTTCATTTGGCCAAGGAGGTGAAGGTGACACTAACCGGAATCGAGCCCGAAGAGATGGATTTGCGGACAGTTTACCGCCGTTTGGTTGNAATGGAAAATGTCTCAANGTCGCATGTCGGTTTGGCCAAGTCTCAGGAAAGCGGGGTTTCATCGTGAGCTTGGCCAAGACAAATAGCCAAACTATTGCTCACCGCCCTGCTTGGTTTGCTGCTTGGCCGATTGCCCGGACGTCGTTGCATTTGGTATTTCGGCGAAAATTGTTTTGGGTGTTGTTCGCTGTCGCTATGTTGAGTTTTCTGTTCATGTTCGGGGCAATCTATCTGCTGGCTACCTTGCGTCAACAGTATCCGCAAGTGGAGCAATTCATTACTTCAATGCTCAAGGATCTGGACGGCTCAGGGACTACATTTCTGAATTTCATGGTGGCACAGGGCACGGTTACGATGATCCTACTGGCATTCGCAGGCTCGGTGTTGGCAGGCAACGATCACAGTCGTGGCGGCCTGATTTTTTATTTNTCGCGCCNGATCAACGTATTGCATTACGCGNTCGGTAAAGTGTTGGCAATTGGTTTGCTCATCAATTTGACAACCACGATTCCGGCTTTGGTATTATTCATCGAGTATGGCTTGCTGGGGGATTCTGGGAAATATTTTGGAGAAAACTATTCGATTGTTTTAGGTATACTCGGCTATGGGATTTTACTTTCGATTGTGGTGGGGCTTTTGCTGTTTGCGCTGGTGTCTTGGATGCCGAAGCCAGTGCCGCTTGTGATGTTGTGGGGCGGGCTTTTTGTCTTTCTACCGATCCTCAGCCGAATTCTCACTTTTGCAATGCGTGAGCCCGGCGTTCGTCGGCGCATTGCGCTTGANGAGTCTCCATGGAGGTTGCTTGATTTTTGGTACGACCTTTTTGTTNTAGGGAATAGTTTTTTTGGTATAGATAAACCATTGTTAACCGGAGCCACGCTTGTAGTGGGTGCAATCTGTATTTTTTCAGTGATTGCGATCGTTATTCGGTTGCGGCTTTTGCAGTATCATTCATGAATGTAGTAAGTTCAACCGTTGCTGAAACGTCATTTTTTGTTGAGGTTTGTAATGTTTCAAAGTGGTTTGGTTCGTTGATGGCATTGAACGGCATCAGCCTCAAGATTGGACCTGGCATTACCGGCTTGGTTGGTCCTAACGGTGCTGGNAAAACCACACTGCTTAAATTACTCACAGGGCAAAGTAAGCCATCNCTTGGCGAAATTCGAATTTGTAGCTATGAGGCTTGGTTGGCTAGGGCCAAGGCTCATGTTGGGTTTTGCCCGTATGGCGATGCGACATGGGATGAGTTGTCCGGTCGTAAGCTAGTGCGGGTTACGGCAGGGCTGCATGGATTCACAGGACGCGAAGCCAAGTGCCGTACTGAAACCGTGCTCGANATGGTGGGCATGGCTGNCCGAGCCGATAGGCCGGTTCATACCTATTCAAAGGGTATGAGGCAGAGGATCAAACTAGGGCAAGCACTCATCCACGACCCCGATCTGCTGGTGCTCGANGAGCCACTAAATGGTGTCGACCCGGTTGGTCGCGAGGAGTTACACAAGTTGTTCCTCAGCTTGGCTAAGGCCGGAAAGGCGGTGTTGATATCAAGCCATATCCTCAACGAGATGGATGACTTGGCTGATCACATCCTATTTGTATGTCGAGGTAAATTACTGGCATCAGGTTCTCTAGAGACCATTCGCGACGTGCTCGATGACTATCCGCTGCAATTGCGTGTCTCGTGCAATTCACCGAGGGAAGTTGCGCCGCAATTGATGGCGATCGAGTCGGTCAAGTCGGTAAGTGTCCAGCCACCGGAGGATTTGTTTTTNGAGGTGCAAAACCCCAATCGGTTCTATGCAGATTTCAACGAATTCGCGACAAATAAAGACATNCATTTTCATCGACTCAAAGCCACAGACACGTCTGCAGAAGCGGTGTTTGACTACCTGATGGAGCGGTCATCCCGACCGAAATGAAGATGGACGACATTTTTAAAAAATCGCAATTTTCCGCTTGCGTTCAGGTGTTCCGATTGACGTTTCGCCGNCAGTTGCTNTCGCGCCAAACGATCGTAATCGGNGTACTGCTATTATTAGCATTATCCATCACTGCCATATGGGCGTTACCCAAACCGTGGAACCCGGAATCTCGAACAGGCGAGCAACTTGCCGAGCAAATTCTTTCGCCGCTCTTTATGGGATTCCTGTTGCCACTGGTTTCACTGGGCTACGCATCATCAGCTATTTCCGGCGAGCGTACCGGCCAGACACTGGTGTACCTGCTGAGTACTAGTATCCCACGGCCGCAGATTTACTTCTCACAATTCTTAGCAGTGCTGTTGCTTACTCTTGGCATTACACTTGGTTCTCTAACTTCGCTTTGTTTGGTTCTTGGAATGGATGGTGTTTCTGTGTTGCGGGAGTTTTTGCCAGTGGTGGCATTAGCCACCGTTTGCTATGTCGCGTTGTTTTTACTCTTCAGTGGATGGATTCGGCGGGCCACATTTCTTGCGTTGGCATACGCGCTGATGATCGAGACGTTAACCGCAAATATCCCAGGNGTGGTGAAACGAATCACTGTTTCGTTTTATGCCAATAGTTGGCTTTACGACTCCTCTACANTTGGCTTGGAACCCAAAATCCCAGCNTATGACCCAATCAACGGTGGAANCGCGATAGGGGTATTGATCGCTGCATCACTTGGTTTTCTCGCACTGGGCATGTGGTTATTCTCACGAAAGGAGTACGAGTAATGTCAGGGCTACGCCAACTTGCAGAGCGTTCGCTCCGGAAGTTCGCCAGGCCGGTTTACAGGATAATNCAGCGCNGTTCCGGCCAGCGCTTGGTCAAGCGTTTTGTCACTGCTGAGGAGCGGTTCAAGCACATTTATGAAACCAACCACTGGAAGGAGGCCGAGTCGGTTTCNGGTCCGGGTTCAACACTCGAGGAAACCGANCCACTGCGCCGTTTGCTCCCCGACCTATTTCGAGAACTCCACGCTGGCAAATTACTNGACGTCCCGTGCGGCGACTTCCACTGGATGCAGNATACAGACCTCAGCGGCGTGCGGTATATTGGGNGAGATTTGGTTGGCGATCTAATCAAGAGAAACCAGGCGAAGTACCTACGCGACGGAGTGGAGTTCCGAAAAATTGATCTGGTGAATGATAAGCTGCCTTCTGCCGATGTGATTCTGTGCCGCGATTGTCTCGTGCATTTGTCCTTTGCTGATGCTCAGTTAGCCTTGTCCAATATCGTTCGTTCCGANGCCAAGTGGCTTTTAACTACTAACTTCCCTGGGGTGACGTGCAATGATGACATTGTTACAGGCCAGTGGCGGCCCATCAACCTAAGGTTGTCGCCGTTCAACCTCCCTGAGCCGAAAAAGACTATTAATGAAAACTGCACTGAAGCNGAGTTTGTCGACAAAACCTTAAGTCTCTGGGAGGTGCAAAGTTTGAAGCAAATAATCTGAAGTTGTCATCGCCGTCGTTTTCGGCCTTTGATGGATTCACCTTCTGCTTTGCCTGCTAACTGAGCGTTGACGTTNTTGATGCGCTTTCTGATGAAAGGCTTGATAGCATAAACTCGACGGTCGACGGCCTTGTTGATTCCATCTTTATCACCGTTGATTCCCATCAGCATGCCTTCGATGCCTTTGCCGATTTCANCTTTACTAATATGTGGCGTGATAGCTTTTTCGAATGTTGCTATCTGAGGGTATAGTTTTTCCTCGGTGAAATATTTCTTCATAAGTCGATTGACAGCGGTNCGATAGCGCTTGGGAAATGACTTGGTTTTAAATAATCGCTCCGTTAGTCGTCGGTCGGAAATCCACGGGCGATCAATGTCCCACTTCACCAGCATTTCCGGGGAGCGTCCCATGGTGAACGTGCCAAACGTCTCGTTTAAGTCCCATGGGAGGATTCTTAGTTTGCCATCAGCCTTGTCCATCAGGAGATAGTAATTGTGAGGCATGCCAATGTAGCTATCTATGTTTACTAGCACCGCTGTTGCAGCGAGATATGCCGCGAAATAATCCAGATCCAGTCGGGCGCCGATTTGTGTCTCAAAAGCCTTATCCGAGCCGCGTTCGACGAGTTTTAACAACTCGGCAAAACGCAGTATCTGTGCCGTGTTTTGCTCTCCGTACTTGATGCCATAACGTTGGTACTCCTTGGGGTTATCTCCTANGTATTCCCAATCATCGACTGCTTCCGGTTTCATCAACAAACTACCCTTGGTGGCGGTGCCAAAATTACGGCCAAGGTAGCGATCGTCAACCTGCTCNATCAGGCAGTATACTCCAAGATGCTTTTTCTTTGTGATTCCTTCAACTGTCAGTGTGACCGCAGCCCAGCCTACTCCAGGCGTGAGTATGCCTGCCGCACGATAAATATCGTACCCGAGCTTTTCCTTCATGAAAGCCGAGTCGAGGAAGGCGTTCGACAGATTGATCTTAGTTCGCCCGTGAAGCTTTTGATCTTTTACAAACCGGTTGGTGTCGATCTTGAACGGCTTCTTTAGGCTNCGCCCTGCGAAGCGGTAAGACGAATTTCCCTTNAAACGTAACCCGGCATCCTTGAATAGCTTGCCGTCGATCTTGATATCTGCCTTCGCGTAGTCGAATTTATTACCGAAATGTACTTTTGGGCCGCCCGGCTTTCGATCTATCCGGCGCGGCTGCATTGCTTCCCAGGCTTCNCGACTTATNGAGATGTCGATCTCCACAACATGATTCTCTTTGTAAACAGACTTCCAGAAGGCTGCATCTGCATCCGCAGCCTCACACTGAGTGGGGATTTGGAATAAGATNAAAAGGAAACAAAAGAACAATTTTTTCTTAAAGAATGTCACATAAAGAGTTTATAATTTTCTGTTATTTTAACCAATAAAAATGTGGTATATAACGTTGTTAACCTTTCAAGCACAGCGCCGATTTATTTCTTAAACAAATTGGATCTTTGATAAAAACAGTGAGTACTTATTCCATTTCTACTGATAGCCCTCCAATAGCCTTTAGTGCTATATTAATAAAAGATGCGTAAATTAATCCGGCAACCCATGATAAAGGTCCGGCAATTACTATTCCTATAAGTCCGCTTATAAATCCTCCTCCAGCTAAAACCCCAGCCCCTTCAAGTGACCCCGAAGTAGCTCCAATTACTCCTCCNAAAACAACCATCACGATTGCATAAATTATCATGGTTAAAATGCAGCAGAAGGCGAAAAGATTAGCAAAGCTAAAGATGTTTACACTTTTTATTTTTGTCATATTTTTTTCTTTTGTTTTGGGTTAATAATTTTACAGACCATTTGTTTAAATGCCGAATTATATTGAGATCTTTTCTCTGTTAGANAAATAAAAAACTATAAATTAAGATATGCGCAAGTGCTTGATTNTNTATAATAAACACTTAAACTAATTCAATTTGATGGGCTCATGCCTATTTGGTCTCAAAAATTTGATTTTGGCTTGAGTCGAGCTTTTTTAAAACCCAAATTTACGGGGTGCTTCGTGGTATGTCTTTTGCGCATTGGTTCTCTTTAGTTCTAATCGTTTGGCCTTTTTGGATCGTTGCGGATCATTGGGCGTTTGAAGCGCCGAGAAAAAGTCTGGCTCCATTTGTCCAGGATTCTGTGTGGGCTCGAAATGGTATCGATCGATTCATCCTAGTCCGGCTTGAATCGGAGGGACTCACGCCATCCCCGCAGGCTTCAAGGTCGACTCTTGTCCGNAGGTTATCTCTGGATCTGACCGGGTTGCCNCCGANCCCCGAACTGGCTTTCGATTTTGTGAATGACGACTCACCTGAGGCATACTTGCGGTTGGTCGAGCATTTGCTTGCCTTGCCTCAATTCGGGGAACGGCAAGCGCAGGACTGGTTTGATCTCGCCCGGTTTGCCGATACATCTGGGTATGCTGCGGATCGCACGCGAAATGTTTGGCCTTATCGTGACTGGGTGATTGCTGCGTTCAATGATAACCTCCCTTTCGACCAGTTTTCGATCGATCAGCTTGCAGGTGATCTTTTGCCTGGCGCGACAACTGAGCAGCGGGTAGCCAGTGCATTTCATCGNCATGCGATGCAGGCCAAGGGCAACAACCCTCGCAAGGAGGAGTTTCGCATCAAAGGCATTGTCGACCGGTTGGAGGCTACCGGCCGGACATGGCTGGGCCTGACACTAGAATGCGCGGAGTGCCATGACCACAAGCACGATCCCATTAGCCAGCGCGAATATTACGAGTTGTTCGCCATCTTCAATAACGTGCCACATCTCGGTACCGGCTACGGTGTGCACGGACCATTGATGAAGTACACTTCGAAAGCTGATCGACTGNAGGANGAAAGTCTGATCAGGCGATTGGCTGACTTGCGTGAAAAACTTCCGTTCGGCAAAGAAGAACATAAAGGATTGGTCGGCGAGTGGTCAGAACCGACGCAGATTGCAGACGTAGATCAATTCAGTATGACCGGGAGCCTCACTGTTACAGCGGAGATAGAAACCACCGAGCCGATTGGTAACATCATTTCTAAATACGATTGGAAGGCAGGGGAGCGCAGCTATGTGTTTGGCGTGGGCGGCGAAGGNGATGTTAAGGCCGAGCCGGGGAAACTGTTCGCTTGGTTTTCCTCAGATGCTGCTAGTTTTAAAGGCGTGGTCGCTTACGGTAGTCAGCGAGTCGATGACGGTCGNCCACATCATGTGGCAGTGGTGTTCGAGGCGGGCATGGCGGTTCGTTTTTTTGTGGATGGGATCGAGGACACTGCGGTGCGGATTGAGGGTCCTATTCCAAAAACGATTGCCAAGAGTGCCCGGGGGCTTGCGGTAGGGGCTGGGTTTGAAAACTCATTAAAAGCTACGGCGTTTCGATTCAGCGGCCGGCTTGTCAATGTCCGTATTTTTGATTGTGCGGTCGAGAATCCGGCTGGGATCGATTTCTCAAGCCAGATTGCCAAGGAGTATCGTCGGGTGGCCGATCAGTTGACCAAGATCGGTCCTTCGATCGAGGTGCCGGTGATGGACGAGTTGCCTAGTCCGCGTGAGACGCATCTACTGGTTCGTGGCGATTTCAAAAATAAGGGTGATCAGGTTTTCGCTGGGACACCAAAGATTTTGCCGCCGCTCAAAATGGAGGACAGTGACCCACCCAATCGGCTTGATTTTGCGCGATGGCTTTTCACGGCTGATCAGCCGCTGACGGCTAGGGTTGCGGTGAACCGGATCTGGCGGCATCACTTTGGTGAGGGCTTGGTGCGGACAGTGGCCGATTTCGGGCGATATGGCGAGCGGCCATCCCATGCGGAACTACTTGACTGGCTGGCAGTGCGTTTTATCGAGAGCGGTTGGGACGTTAAGGCTATGCATCGGTTGATTGTCAATTCTGCGACCTACAGGCAGGCATCTCGGCGGCGTTCGGATGTTGACGCGGTAGACCCGTATAACCGGCTGCTTTCGTGGTTCCCNCGCGTTCGTCTGCCGGCTGAGCAGATTAGGGACGGCGCACTGGCGGTGGCAGGACAGCTATCGGTGCGCATTGGTGGGCCAAGTGTATTTCCTTTGCAGCCTAGTGGATTGTATGAGGAGCGCGGTCAGGATCTGCCGGGCAACTCAAATTTCAAGTGGGTAGACTCAACTGGCGAGGGAAGGTTTCGTCGGTCGATTTATACCTACTGGAAACGTATGATGCTGCATCCTGTAATGTCCGCATTTGATGCTCCGACGCGCCAGGTCTGCGTGGCCAAGCGCACTGTGACGAATACGCCGCAGCAGGCATTGGTCGGGTTGAATGAGCCGGTCATGCACGCCGCCGCGCAAGAATTGGCCAAGCGCTTGGCGAATTGCGGGAGCGACTCGTCCAAGGTTGAGCAGGCATTTTGGATCTGTTTCTCGCGACCTCCGGACGCATTGGAGCGAACAAAATGCCTTAATTTTATCAAACAACAGCGCTTGGCTAATAGTGAAGAATGGACGGCACTGGCTGCAGTATTGCTGAACCTTGATGAAAGGTTGACCCGCGAATGATATCTTCCGTCGTCCAGCCTGATTTTTTAGCCGATCAGAATCGCCGAGCGTTTTTTGGTCGTGCCGCAGGAGGGTTCGGTGCTCTTGCACTGAGTTATCTTCTGCGCGAGCAGGTATCGGCACAGCCGAATCGGTCTCACTTTGCGCCGCGTGCTAAGCGGGTGATCAGCCTCTTCATGTCGGGTGGTCCGTCGCACGTGGACACGTTCGATCCCAAGCCGCTGCTCGCCAAGATCGACGGTCAACCAATGCCCGCGAACATCATTAAAAACCACGAGTTCGCGATGATTAAAACGAAGGAGCCAAAAGTGAAAGGTTCGCCGTGGGAATTTCGACCGCATGGCCAAAGTGGCGTCGAGATTTCGGAGCTGTTTCCACATGTCGCCGAAGTAGCCGATGAACTAGCATTAGTCCGGTCGCTTTACTCTGACACGTTCAACCATGATCCAGCGGTGACCTTTATGAACACCGGCAATGTTCGGTTTGGTTGGCCATCTCTTGGCGCGTGGGCATCTTACGGGTTAGGTACTGAGAACAGCGATCTGCCGGCTTATATTGTGCTTGCTTCCGGCAATAATATTCAGCCGCTACTTGATAGCTATTGGGGTGCCGGCTTCCTGCCTCCGGAACACCAGGGTGTTTCACTGCGAACGCAGGGCGATCCGGTGTTGTATCTGAATAATCCGGATGGGGTCAGTCGCGAAGCTCGTCTTGATCAGGTCGATCTTTTAGGCGCGTTAAACCGTCATCATCACGAGTTAGTAAACGATCCGGCGATCCTTGCCCGAATAAAGCAGTACGAGTTGGCTTACAGAATGCAGACTGCCGTGCCCGAGTTGGTGAACATTGCCAGTGAGCCGCAGACGGTTCGCGAGGCATATGGGGCCGAACTAGGTATGGTGTCCTTCGCCAATAACTGCCTGCTTGCTCGTCGCTTGAGCGAGAGCGGCGTGCGGTTTGTACAGCTTTACGAAAAGGGCTGGGATTCTCACGGTGAGATAGAGAAGCAACATGTCGAGCGCTGTCGAGCTGTGGATCGCCCCATCGCGGCTCTGATCGTCGACCTGAAACAACGGGGTCTTCTCGACGAGACCCTCGTGATCTGGGGCGGTGAGTTTGGGCGAACTCCCATGGCGCAGGGAGATGGTACCGGGTACGGCCGCGATCACCACCCGCACGGATTCACCGTCTGGATGGCCGGGGGAGGTATTCGGCCCGGCATTGTCCACGGCGCAACCGACGAGTTCGGCTATTTTGCTGCTCAGGACAAGGTGCATATTCATGACCTTAATGCCACTATCCTTTACTGTCTCGGTATGGATCATGAACGTTTCACTTACCGCCACCAAGGTCGTGACTTTCGTCTGACAGATGTTCACGGAAAAGTAGTGCAAAACTTGCTTGCCTAACCGTCATCAGAGTTGACCAAACTGGGTTTGGATGNGGATGATTTCGCGCCTATGAATTCGNATATTTTTTGCGGGTGTATGCCTGCACTAATGACACCTTGCGATGCTAGCGGTTTACCTGATTTTGATGCATTGGTGGCTACGGCCGAGCGCCTGGTTGAGACCGGAATGCGTGGTGTGGTTTATTGCGGATCGATGGGAGATTGGCCGTTATTGACCGACGAGCAAAGGCAGGAAGGTGTCAACCGTTTGGCCAAGGCAGGGATACCNGTGGTGGTGGGCACCGGTGCTCAGAGTCCGAGACAGGCCNCTANACATGCGTCACATGCACGTGAAGTTGGTGCGGCCGGNTTGATGGTGATTCCGCGTGTTCTCTCCCGCGGTATTTCTACANCGGCTCAGCGTACCCACTTTGCCGACATTTTAAGCGTTGCTGGGGATTTNCCAGCCGTTATTTACAANAGTCCATATTACGGTTTTGAAACAAAGGCTGACCTNTTTTTCGACCTGNATCGCGAATTTCCNAANCTNATCGGTTTCAAGGAGTTTGGCGGGGCCNCCTCGCTCTCNTACGCTGCGGAGAACATTACNAATCAGGATTCGAANCTNACTTTAATGGTCGGTGTGGATACGCAGGTTTTTCACGGTTACGTCCGGTGCGGTGCGACTGGTGCGATTACTGGTGTCGGCAATGCNTTGCCGATCGAGGTNNTGNGCCTAGTAGAGCTATGCGAAAAAGCAGCTGGCGGTAATGCNAAGGCGAGGCGTCTAGCTCGGGAACTCGANGATGCGCTGTCGGTGCTTTCNAAATTTGACGAGGGGCCAGACCTNGTTTTGTACTACAAGGAACTCATGGTGCTNGAAGGCCATNCTGAGTTCACCCACCAAATTCATATCTCGGATCGGCTCAGTTCTAGCCAACGCGCCCATCTCCATACTCAGTGGAAACAGTTTAAGAACTGGTGGTTAAGCTGGGACGGTAACCCGAATAATGTGAAGGAGAAA
>PBKH01000070.1 GCA_002721375.1 Verrucomicrobiales bacterium | reverse complement strand
CAAAGAATCCTATACTTAAATATTTGGTCTGCAAGAATATGACCAACCTATCCCCAACTACTTACTAACAGGTTGNTAACANNAAGCAGGNNTGGNGCCTCATTTGTGTAACCTAATGGATAGTNTATTTTAGTTCTAAATTACTTANCTATAGTTATTTANTANAATAACTATAAACAAATTTAAGGTGTTAATAACTGNCCTAAANAATCGATTTATGAAAAGTTATTGGTATATATGGTAATAACTTTATTGAANAAATTACTGAAGNAGCATTTGAACTAGTTGGAAACTCGATTAAATGACTTTATTGGCAGTTTTTTGCCTTAAGCGTTCCCAAAACCCAATCTGCCTATTCATATTATAGCAAAACCCTTGGGACACTATTCACCAGTCTCCGAAATATTTCGATGCGTCCACTGGCCATCTTCGTGGCTCAATTNATGGATTTGCCCATTGCTCCCCTCATAAAGGTAGTAGCGCATACCAGTTTTACCATCAACCCAGCCGACAGGATCGCCCTTGGCCTGGGACGCCTCGGCGAGTTTTGATGGCCAGGACATGGCCCATCTTTCGCCCCGATACACAGCCTCAAGAATACCTCCCTCCTTGTCCCTAAAGGCCAGATAGTGCCGGTTGTTTGTCCTGTCGTGGAACAAAGTAAATGCCCCTTTCACTTGATCAGTGGTGTGATCGATCGGGAACTGATCCTTGAACCGTTGACCGATCTCCTTTGCGTACACCAATGTGTTGCGTTTACCCTGATAAGTGCGGTAACCCGGAACGCGCCGTCGTTCGTTCCAGTCAAACACGAATGGAGGTCGCCTTGGCCAATCGAGAGCGGCAAGAAAAACAGCCTCACGTCTGCCGTTAACCGTCAGACCAAGCGGTTGGCCAAGTGCAGGCAATCGATGCACACCGTCGGTCCTCCAGGATCGCCGATTCGGCGTGGCCGAATTCAGGTCGAGCGACTGTTCATACGGCACCCCAAACATCGATCGGTACATAACCCGCAATATGGATCCGTCAATCGAGGCCACTGCACCACCCTCAGCGCGAGGCATGGAAGGCAATGGAAAGTGTCTCCATTGACCTTCGATCCATAGCTCATGAATTTCACCAAGTTCATCGACATAAACCACGTGCGGGACTCCATCCAGAACTACCACAGATGGGTCAGCTACCGCCTTGGGCAGGCCAAGCTGCCAGGTCAGATTTTGCCTTGTCCAATTACCATCCGGGCCTGCGTTTGACGCGCTAGCATGCTCGTAAATGTGTCCGTCCGTTCCGCGGTATACAAGCCGTCGCTCGTTTTCGACAAGTGAATACAGCCCCGGACGACCCGCAGCTGGTGGAGATAGAGGCATTGCGGATATATACCAATTATCGCTGCTAGGATCGGCAATAAGTTCAACCCATTTACCTTCAACATCCCGGTGCACAACGTGTCGATATCCAGCCTTGTTTTGAAGTCGTGCCAATCCCAGATTAGAAACGGGCTTGTTGCGGTAAGCAAAGTAGTCGTCTGTCCACTTTCTGAAATTCTTTCCTGCGATGCGCGCGAAGTCCTCTACCTCCCTGATCTTCCGATGCCATGTCATGATGTCGTATTTGCGGACGCGGTACTCGTGCGCGACCTCATTAGCAATGGCATCTCGCAACTGCCGGACCCGACGCAGTACGTTCTCCTCCGACAATGCCCCGCTTAGGTGTCGACGCACCTCAGCCTGATAATACTCGCGGTACTCAGGATTACCGAGCAACGCGATAAAAATCTTGCGCTGGGTACTGAAGCCGTATGCACCGCCGCTGTCGATGAAGGCATAAGAGCCGGAATTCGGCTCATATGGCCCACCAAGGATGCCCCACTCGGAATCCCAGCACATGAAGCGCCATTTGCCCTCCGGCAGCCGACGCGCGGCGTACCAGTTGTTGTGCGGCCAATCATAGTTTTTTCCCCACAAGTTCACGATCATGTACGCTGTGAAATCCCCAATATCGACAAGCTTTTTCATCGCGTCGTAATTCTCTTTCCGCGAAAAATCAGTTGAACCAATGAAGCGTCCCAAATCCTCCCAGGCATAACGCGTGCCACTGAGAACCGTGTTCCCTGTTTTCATAATGTCGAACTCCCCCTTGCCAATGTGCGACGCTAGAAAATCCTCATCCATCCGCTCAACGACATTGTATACTCCATAGTCCGCACCATTCACGTAAAGAAGACACCACGTGCCATTCGAGACCAGTCCGCCCATGTCTTTATGAAGATCGCGCATCAACTGGTCGCGAATGTAGGCGCCGCCGGGCGCGCGGTCATTGGCGTTGGCCCGTAGCACAAGCTTATCGAAATTCTTCACACCAGCTTCGGGAATGATATTGTACTTCAACCTGGGAGAGCCGTAGTCATCACGGAAATAGGCACGGTACGATTTCTTCGCCTTGAAATCTCCTCGACGCGAAAAACCGCCATGCAGCCGAAGGCCGAACCCAGTCGACACTTTGCGGTTGCCCTTCATATTGAAAATTTCCATGTGGGAGGGGCGCTCACTGCCCCGACCGGTGGCACTACTGCGCATATGTACCTCGTAAAAATCCTCAGGCTTCATGGAAATCGATATCACCGGCAGCGATGGTTGCCTCCCAACAAGGTAGGTGGCTGATTTAATCGACCCGACCCGCTCTCCGCCCACGAACACGGCCGCGCGAAACAGCCCGGTTTTGTCTAACTGAATCGGCCCATCAACCCGCTTGCTATCTGCATTGGGCTCAGACCCATCACGCGTGTAGCGGATGTCCACCGCTGCGGACGCTTCAGAGGTGATCTGCACCTGAACCCCAAACTCGTAAACGCCCGGCTTAGGCGAGAACTTCAGCTTCGACTCGACCGGCTTGGGCTTTTGCGGGCCGTCGTTTGACTTGCCCGGTGTAGGCGTCAAGAAATAGCCCCAATCACTATCTCTGCCCGGTGCACGGCCGTACGACTGGTCTGTAACTTGTTCTCCGTAGCGCACGCTGTCCACAACCTGACCGTCGGGCCGACTTAGCTTCAATTCGTCGCCTTCTCTTGCCAGTCGAAAGCTTGCATGCAACGTGCTCGGTAGAAAACCCAGCGCAGCTTTCAAGCTCATGTCAGAGCTGCCCCGGCTATTGTTCAGGCCAGCCATGGCCAACACGTTATCGCCCTTGCGCAATAGGTCTACGTGAGCCGAGAGATCGAACCGGTCTGCCGTGCCAGCCTCACGTCCCTTCGTGGCAATGCTGTTCGTGTTGAGCTTTCCCGCGGGTGCATTCGCCGCCGCCACAGCGGTGCCGTTCAGGTAGGCGACGAAGCCGTCGTCAAAATCCACTTCCAGCACTAGCGACTGCAACATCGGCATTTGAGTCAGCTGAAACTTGTGCCTAAGCAAAACAAGCCCAGTGCCTGACGGCAGCTCGGTGGCGTCATCATCATCACCGTAGCCAAAACCCGCTTTACCAAGAGCAAAAGCGTTGTCGTCAAATGCCACCTCTGGCCAACCTTCAGGTATTTCGCCCCGACGAGATGGCACAATGTATTTCCACTTCGCATCGCTCGGCACAAGTGTCGACTCAAACGGTAGCGTTGCCGCCGAAATAAGCAATGCCTCAGGTGAAAGGGACACACGATCCAAACCAGACATCCATATGACATGATATCCTCCCGGTGCAATCGCAATGTTTGGCAGTTCCCAAGTGTTTGGCTCGGCGCCACCCCTCGTCAACCTAAACTTGCCCAAGCGCAATGCCTCGCTGCCAGTGTTGTGAAGTTCCACCCAGTCGCTGCTAGCGCCCTCATCATCAAACGCACCACCTCGATTAGAAGCAAGCACCTCGTTGATCCGCAGCGGGCACACCGGAACCGACGGATCGGTTTCGGCATGAGATGAGATAGCCCAGGACATAAACAGGAAAAGTAGGATTCTTTGGTTCATAAATCTAATTTTCGGACGACCAAGCTTACCGAACTCATGCACTTCAATTTACGCTAAAATGCCACTCCAAGTTACGCTAAAAAGGCACTCCAAATGAAAATTTATCTTTCTATTTAATACCCAACCTTTAACTCTTTAAGCATTGCAATTAATTCGTCTGCAACACGTTCACCCGTACCCGGCTCGGCATAACTGTGAAGCCCCATCCAAGTTTGATATCCGCCTAGCCGGTGAGCCTCTCGATCGGGAAGATAGCCTATCCAGTCGTTAGCCAATTCAGCAATGAAGGTATACTTGAATGGGGATCGCTTCTTAACATCCACACCCAGTATCGTGAAGTATTCAGCAGGCACACCTACAATGGCTACATCTCCAATAACCATTGCCTGCAACAAAGTCTCCCTCTCTTCACCCTGCTTGGATTTTAGCTGGTTGCGCATTTTGGCAAACACACCGCCAACATATTTAGCCTGAGTTTGGAAGTATTTTTTACAGTAACGATTGATATTAGCAGCCTCATCACTCTCGATGAAATGGCGAACCTTGAATTTGAAGGGACGCTTTATAGATAATAGTTTTTCAACGCGATGCAGTGTCGCTTTTGAACGGGCATCGTGCACAGCTGCCTTGAGTCTCCCAATGCAAGAAGAAACCGGCACACCGTCGATATTATGCGTACTGCCTGATGCACCCTCCAGAAAACTGACAACAGCGCCGGTCTCGTTTTCCAGTTCTTGTGCCGCAAGGCCATAGAAACTAGGTGAGCGAACATTATTACCCAAGGTACCGATCGTGTGCGTTGAATGATTCCATATAATCGCCAGGCTTTGCCCTTCTAGATCCCGGAAATCAAGAACTGGAAGCTGAGGATCAAACGGACCCGTCGGTTTTCCTTTGCCAGCAGACTCTCGGCGAGGATTGATCCAGGTAACGATTCCGTCAGGCAATAACAACCGGCTATTGGCTCCTATAGTTTTTTCCTCACCAAGGTGGAAGTAGAATTCGCATTCGCCTTCCTTTAGTTTCTTGTTTGCATCAACCACAGCCCGGATAATTCCCATCTTTACCTGGGCACACCAAGGCTCTGAAACCCCAAAGTCATGAGCCGGCGCCGTACTGGGCGCATGGTGGGTATGCGTGGCATTAACCAATATATTATTCTGAGAAATTCCGGTTTTTTTCTCAATCTCCACTAGAGCAGCGTCAACGATATGGCGCGGAACCCAAAGAACGTCACATGAAACAATCGCAACTTTACTTATACCCGGCTTTTCAAAAAGCACCGCAGTTACACGGAGCTCTCCTTCCTGATTCTCGGAGTAGCGTGATTGAATATAACCGGCAAGCACCATTTGGCCATTAGCCTCCAGATTCACGGCGGAAGCCCCTACACGAAGTTTTGACTCATATCCTAAAACACAATCCACCAGAAGGATCGCTGTAATTGTTGTAAACAAAAAGTGTTTCATTTCATCATTTTTATGTAATTGAAAAACTAAACAATTCTCTTGATGCCGGCGACTCCATCAGTGTTGTTTTCGAAAATGGCTTTTAATTTTTTAGCACCTTCAACAATTCGTGGCGAAGGACGGCTGCAATAGCTGTTAGAATCCATTGCCCATACCCTATTCTCAGTCACTGCACGCAAACCTTTGAATAATGGATCTTTTAAGAGATCTTTTGCTAATTTTTCATTTTTCTCCAAGCTATAACCGCAAGCAATTAAGATAATTATATCAGGATCTTTTTCCTGAATCTCCGCAAAATCACAACAGGCAGAATTCATTCCTGCTTGGCCAAAAACATCAAATCCACCAGCGACTTCCACCATTTCAGGGACCCAGTGGCCGCCATAATAAAATGGTTCTGGCCACTCAAGCATTAAAACAGATGGCTTGATTTTTAATTTCTTTTGTCGCAATTGCTGCCAGTCATTTATTAATTTTTGCTTGAGGCATTCTGCTTTGTTTTGAGTTTTAGTTACGACTGATATTTTACTAATATCATCTAAGATTCCTGAAAAATTTTTCCCGGATAAGGATATTATTTGAACCTCACTTTCAACAATTTCGGGCAATAAAAACATCGCTTCCCGGACAGTCCCTATATCAACAGCACAGACATCACATATGCCTTGTGTAATAATAACATTAGGTTTTAATTTACTTAGTAAATCACCGTTTATTTTATAAATCACATCATTATTTCGAACCGCTTTCGCAACCTGAGCATCGATTTGAATCGGTGATAAATTTTCAGAAATTATACTGCTCGTGATTTTTGGCAGGAGTGTTACGTCAATCGGAAAATCACATTCATGGCTTACGGCAATTAACGATTTTTGTAATCCTAGATCACAAACAATTTCTGTAGCACTAGGAAGTAACGTAATAATCTTCATAAACAATAAAATTCAATTCGTGATTATACAACATTTAGAACTGCTGCAATTTTAATAGCATAGAGATATTTTATGAATCTTGTTCAAAAAAAGAAATACCAGAAAAATTCGAAAATTACTTGTCAGCAACAATCTTCAATTTCAGATAGAATTTCATCAGTAATCTTTAACCTTGCAAACTTGGATCGCCAGATTTTAAAGCACGCTTCCGGGAGCTCAGGCCAGGGCGAAGCTACAGCGTCAGTAACAGCTGTAACGCGATAATTGCGCTGTGTCGCAGCGATTAGTGTAGCATTGACACAGACNTCAGCCGTGATACCCACCATCAGCAGGTGCGNGATTTCCTGGCTTCGCAATGCTAAATCAAGCGGCGTACCATAAAACTTATCATATGTGTGGCCACGAATGATAAGTTCCTCGGGGTGCGGCTTTAATGCATCCACAGTATCGGCAGATTCTATCCCTGATCCAGCATTATGACCAATCAGACAGTTACTAGAGGGTCGACCAAATCCAGAGTTGGCCTCAACTGGAAGATGTTCAATCCCAAACGGATCGCCACGCAGACAAGGCACATTTACGGCATAAACAAACTCAGTAAATATCACGGGTATCTTTTTACGTCTGCTCACATTCATTAGGCTAGAAATATTTGGAATGATATCTCGTGCAGCAGCAACCTCCAGCGAAGCTCCTTCATCAATAAAGCCACGCTGCATGTCAATGACCAATAATGCAGTTTTACCAGACACACATTTGTGGGTCCGATCAATAATTTTCAATCTCTCTTTGAGAATTGCTTCGTGATCACTCATGGCTTTCCTTCAATATAAACAATACAGGCCAATGGGAAGAGAATTGTTGCCTTCTTAAGTCATTTCGACGGCCAACGCATTTGGGTTACAACTGTTCTTTTGCCAATCAAATGGATAATAAACATTTAAGCTACTATTGACATAATAAAAACGCATAATCCCAGTCATGCGCCTTTTTTAGCTTATACATTTCATTTGACTCTCTTGGCATTCGCCAAATAGTCAGGATCAATATTGACACCAATACCGTAGCCGTTGGGGGCATTCATAGATCCATTTTTGATGACAATCTTATCCCCTGTGGCTTCCCAAGGAAAATCTGNACTCAGCCCCTTGTATTCCTGATGTGGCCCAGGATTAGGNCAACATGCTGCGTAGATTCCCATGTAAAGAAACCCAAGGCCACCCCCTGAAATATGCGGAGTGCAATCAAAACCTTTAGCCGCTGCCATCTGAGCGACCCGTAATGAACGTATTAGACCGCCATAGTAGAAGATGTCAGGCTGAAAAACACGAACGCCACTGTTTTCAACCATCCATTTGAACCGCCACTGGCTACTTTCCTGTTCGCCCCATGCGATGGGAATATTCAATGCATCCGCGACTTGCTTGGTTTCTTCAAGATAATCGAACGGGACTGGCTCTTCGTAAAATGCAACTCCGTTTTCCTCTAAAATTTTTCCTACTTCAATAGCTTTCTGAACAGAAAGATAGGAGCTGTTGGCATCCGCGTACAGAGTGCATTTATCACCCAANACTTTAGCTACCATNGGGATCAATTTCTCGGTGCGGTTGGGAACCTCGTCGANCACTTTCATCCGACCCCCAATTTTGAACTTCAATGCTTTGGCATCGATGCTGTTTACTGATTTGATGATGAGCCTTAAGGATTCTTCAGCNTCTTTAGCGCGATGATTGTTGGCAATATAGAGATCGATCTGCTCACGTTGCTGGCCACCTAACAGATTTGCCGCCGAACACTTTGCAACTTTACCCATGAGATCAAGGATCGCAAATTCGGCTGCTGCAAGAGGAACCCAGAACAGTTGCCCTTGAAGCTTGTAATTATTACCGCTCAGAAAAACACCATCAACCAATCGATCGAGATCCCGCGCATCTTTATGGAGCATGTAAGGAACAATCACCTTGGTGAATACTTTTTGGCACAACCGCATTTTTTTAGGATGTCCGACAGACCAACCTTCAGCACCATCTTTGGAGCGGGCACGGATGAACCAATTGTCACTCCTTTCATAGAGTTCAAGAGATTGAATGATTACTGGATTTGGNAGGCGCTCGCGNTGAACAAATGGTTNAAAGGTTCCAATCGGATCTACGGGCTTACTGTAACCTTGACGGATTCTGCCCATNAAAACAGCGGCTGCAGGNACACTTGCAGACAATAGAAATTTTCGCCGGTTCATCGATGCAACTCTTGTGAAGGGAAGGTGCTTCATTTCCCCTCAACTTTCAATTCTCCCAACAAGAAAACATTAATCNCCCTTTTTTCGGTTCCANCAATTTNCCGTCTTCTTATGTAATCGATATTTTCGACATTGAATGAATCGTAAAAAACTGCTGGTTTTGACTCGTGATAAACTTGGGTAACTGTGTCATCTGCGTTTGTAAACACGAATCCAATCAACCATCATCTGAACAGGGAACACTGTNTCTTNAGAAGGTGCNCCAACAAATCTGCCGCCTACNGCTATGTTGAGGAGAAGATGAAATCGCTGGTCGAAAGGNGCAGNAAACAGCCCNCCTTTTGTGCTCCACTTTTTCTGTATTTGCCAAGATTCCCCATCAAGCATCCACCGGATTTCTCNCTTGCTCCATTCAATACCGAAGGTATGAAATCNGTCAGCAAATGTTCCTTTTTTCAACTTGGTTTTACTGCCAGAAGAACGGTTGTGTGGCCACTTTCCGCCGTAATGAAGTGTACCAAGAAGTTCGGATGGCCTGCTACCGTTCAACTCTACAATATCAATTTCACCGCTGGCGGCCCACGGGCCGTATTTTTCATCAGTCGGAAGCATCCAAATTGCAGGCCAAATGCCTTTGCCTATCGGCAGTTTAGCACGAATCTCGATCTTTGCGTAGCTCCAGTCACCACGGTGCTTAGTGCGAATTTTACCGGAACTGAATTGCCGAAGTGTTCCCTGAATATTCGGATTGTCACGATGAGCTTCGATAATAAGTTTGCCGTTTTCGACACGAACATTCTTGGGTCTATCAGTGTATAGTTGTAGCTCTTGATTGCCCCCTCCGAATGCATCTACAGAAACGCTCCATTTGCTGTAGTCCAGTTTAGAGCTGTTAAATTCGTCCGACCATACAAGTTGCCACTCCACTGCTTTTGTTTTTGCAGCTAACAGAAAAATTACAATTGTTGTCGATAGGAGTTGTTTCATCTTCATTCAGCTTTTAATTCTGCCCTAGCCTTACTGTGCAGGAGGTCGGTGATTTCTGTCTTCACGGTTACGTCTTCAGATACACTAATCTTCTTCGTCTTTGGCCTAACGCTGTACCGTCCGGTCTTGCGCGTACCACTCACTCTCTTTGATTAACCATTGCCGCATCGTTTCATAGCGCTGGTGTGTACCGCCGTCGATAAACTTCAAGGACTGTGAATCCTCATCTCCCCAGTGCATGTGCTCCAAGGGACTGTCGAGTTGAATGGTGAAGCGGGCAACACCCCTGGACGCAATGTGGTTTGACAAAATGACATCATCGCTAAACCGAAAGACCTCGGGTTGTAATGCCAGGCTAAGGTATAGGCGTTCGATGTCGAAATGCTGCCGCCGGTAAGCGCAGGCCCCGTAGCCTTGCAAAACGTGACAGGGCGTATGATTGCCTCGTACCGGTTCGAGATGCTGGCCGATATTTGTAAAGTTAAACCCCCTGCTTCCAAAAGCAGATTCCGGATGCGCCTGAGCTGCGATTTGCAATGCCGAAATCGTATCTGGGGGATACCGAACATCATCGTCAACAGTGATCAACAGGGTATCCGAATCCGTTTCGACTTCTAGTACCGGCAGAATTTTCATCACCGGTCCTAGGTCATCTACCCTGCGCAGGAGGGTCACCTGTAACGAATCACCTAACCAATGGGGGATTATATAAGCATCACGATTACGATAACGATCCGGAAGGTTGAGGTACACAGCGTCGGGCAAAGTGAGCTGTTTAGACAGTGCATCGAGTACCCGGGGGAGATGTTGCATTCGCTGGGGAGAAGTTGTCATGGTCAGAACCGTGCGCATCATGAAAAGTTCGAAGAGCATGCTGCAACATATGAGGTACTATTGACACACGATAGGGCTGCAAAAGGCAATCCCCTCAGGATGGATATAACGGCGATTACCAGCAGCAACTCGATGGGCGTAGACAGAGCACTTGACCTCGGTTTCATTTAAATTGGACTTTCAATCCTTCACCCACCTTGGCTCCGCATTTGTGAAGCAGGGCACACATGATAAGTTTTAAAGACAGCGACCAAACTGGTTTTCAGTTCTCCTGTAGATCGTTGTTGCGGATGTTTCGCAGCTTGCCTGTCATTTGGACCTTGAAACGAGCTACGGTTTCTTGATGGGCAGGATTTTGAGCGAGGTTGGCATACTGGTTCGGATCTTTTTTTGTGTTATAAAGCTCTATACCTTTATCTCCATTTTCACCGTACTGAATGTAGGCCCACTCATCCTCACGTAAAAGAAAGCCATTACGCATGGGGGCTACGGAAAAGGCGGCAGAACGTACGGTGTGCTTAGGGTCATCAAACATTTTGGAAATATCCTTACCCTGTAGTCTCAATTGGACAGGCAGACCGCAGAGGGCGGAAACGGTGGGATAAAGGTCAAGCAACTCGGTCAACGAATGGCATACGGCAGGTTTCTTCCCGGGCACCTTGATAATGAGTGGCACCTGCGAAGATTCATCAAGTAAACTCACCTTGGCCCAAAAATCGTGCTCGCCCAAGTGATAACCATGGTCGCTGGTAAAAATCACAATCGTGTCATCCTCTAGCCCAGCTTTTTTTAGCGCAGCCAGCACTTTCCCCACCTGCGCATCCATGAAACTCACCGAGGCATAGTAACCGCCTATGGCCTTCTTTTGACGTCGAACATCCATCTTCATGTTCACACTGGTCTTGTAGTTAATACCCGGCTTAGGAATGTCAGCCCAGTCTCCTTCAACCTTGTGTGGAAGTTTCATTTTGGAGTACGGCAGAAAGGGTGAATAATATTTTTCCGGTGCCACAAACGGTACATGCGGACGAACAAAGCCTACTCCCAGAAAAAAAGGCTTCTCTCGTTTTGCATACTTTTCCAGTAGATCACAGGCCTTCTGGGCAGTTTTGCCATCTGAATGGACGAGATCATCACCTTCAGCTTCCACCACCACAAAGGTGTTACCACCAACGACCGGCCATTTGCCATCGGGATTTCCTTCCAGCGTTTCACCCCGGCCGGGAGCCATCCATTCCGGACCTGGACTGTTGAAGCGCTCGGTCCACGAGGCGGAATCATCGGCACCATGACCACCCTGCTCAATGCCTCCGGGAACACCCATGTGATAGATCTTGCTGATACGCGCGGAATGATAGCCGTTATTCTTGAAATGCTGTGACCACGTCGATCGATTGCCAATTTTTGGCCGCGGACTTTTATATCCCAACACACCCGTCGCATGCGGATAATAGCCGCTCATAAATGAGGCACGTGACGGACCACAATAGGTGCCTTGACAATAGGTGCGGGTAAAGCGTGTACCTCTAGCTGCAAGGGCATCGATATTCGGTGTTTTGCAGACCTTGTTACCATAACAGGACAATGCGGTAGAAGTCAGATCATCAGAAATGATGAAGAGCACGTTGTATTTCTTCGAAGTAGCGAAAGATGTAGCAATAAGAAAAAAAAACGCGAGGATGGTTGGCCATTCCTTATTCATGCGCCCACTCTTAATGATTCGCTTTTGAACTCAAGCTCCGAATAAAATTATATTGAAATGATGCAAAATTAATCAGCATGAAATCCACTCTTTTTTAAAATCAAGCGCTTGATAAAGCGTCACTAATTCACTTGAGCTTTTGATTATTGCCCCTTCTTGCCGCGTTTGTAAAGTGAGACGATTATTTCGGGAGTTACGGCTTTGTCATTTGCTGTTTTGACTTCTACATATTTTGCATTCACATGCACACCCTTGGTGATCAAAGATTCGATGAACTTTTTATTGAAAAATAACAGTAAAATAATTCGGCGAGACGACAGCGATTTAAGTTATAATTATCGTAATAATTCTTCACATCACTCCGCTCCAATTTTTCGCAAATAATCCATCGTCGCTTGGTATTCAAGAAGATCTCCTGTTGTGATCACTTCGTTAATAAACCAAAATCTAATATTAAGTCTCTCACATTCCGCCCTTGCGAGATTTATTTCTTTGAGTCCCATTGGATCTCCATCGACAAACAGGGCAATGCCGGGTTTAAAATCGAATTTTTTGTTACGCCCCACTTTGTCTAAAACCGTTTTTATGTACTTCTTCCAATTACTAACTCTACCGGCTGCTATTTTGTATTTTTGATTGTCCAATGTAGTACTGTAGAAAGTTATTGATCCACTTATGCCCCATTTTTCCCATCTAGTACTACTGGATCTAGTTCTCGACCATCTATGACCAGTTCTGCTTGATTCTTTTTTTGCAAATGACTGCAACCATGTAGAGTTCGAAAAACTCCTACGCTTAAAGTCGACAAGCCCACCATTTTTTGCATCTTGAACAGGCTCTGCGCTAGCAATAGCGGCCAATAGAGAGTTAATTGTAATCGTAATTATTATGTGTTTCATTTGTATTAANATTTTAATACTTAAATCAATTGCCTCCGTTTNTACAGAGGAGTTTGTTGGCTTCAACTTTAGCTCTGGCTAATAGAGTTTCGCCACTTTTTCAGCCTTGTCATTCAAATNAGNCCAAGCCAGCCAAGTGCTGTTGAACAACGTTATTACCCTCTTGAAATGCGCCAATAAGTGCAAATTCAGCTTCCGACCGCCCACACCCCCCAAGCATCACTTTTGCAATTGCTCTGAGTAGGAGCAGTTACATTACTATTATATTTTGCAGGAACCGATCTAACTTATTTCCCAACCCTTCCGAACTGCTTCCNTAATATAATTTTGAGCAGTATCGNTGCCTACTGCTTTGAGATTTTTGGAGTCCCATTCAAATCCGCCACCCGACCGATAGGCGACATTGCCGAGCAACACCGTTTCGGTCAGAGGGCCCGAGTAGTCGAAATTACATGTTGCCGCTTTGCCGCCTTTGCAGGCNGTGATCCATTCCCTGTGAAACCCAGGAGAATCCGGAATCCATATTTCAGGTTCTTTTAAACTCGTGAACTTTTCCTCCGGGTAGAGTTTGCGATTTCCAAATCCACATATCAGAATACCTTCCGTACCCACAAAGACATTGTTGGCNCCATTTAGCGANAGGTTCCTGTCCTTCAGAATTTGCGGGCCTCTGCTCGTGTGATACCAATGCAGCNTGACTACTCCNCGATCGCCTTTGGCGGGGAACTTAAAACTNGTGATCATCGCNTTTGGCGTGGTCTGCGGATGCACCTCGGGGCCGCTTCCTTCAACACTAGTAGGATAGTCCAGTTCTAGTGCCCAGAAGGGGATATCNAGAGTGTGACATCCCCAGTTACCTGTTTCACCGGTACCAAAGTCCCACCAAAACCNCCAGTTGTAAGGGCAATAGGCTTCGTTGTAGCCCCNTTCCGGAGCCGNNCCTAACCANGCATCCCAATTGAGATGTGCGGGTACCTTCTGTTTATCCTTGGGTATACTCGGCATTCCTCGACTACCACCAACCCAACTGTGGACTTCTGTCACTTTTCCAATCACCCCAGCGCGAATCAGTTCGACAACCCGNTGNACATTGCCGATCGTATGCCNTTGCACACCCAACTGAGTCGCNAGATTGTTCTTGGCAGCCAGCTCAGTCATTTTCCGAACTTGCCACACATTGTGAGCCATCGGTTTTTCACAATAAAGGTGCTTCCCAAGCGACATTGCAATCATTGACGGATTGAAATGCGTATGGTCCGGAGTGCTCACAACGACGGCATCAATATCCTTTTCCATCTTGTCAAACATGACACGATAGTCACTGAACTTTGCCGCTTTCGGGAATTGACCAAAACTCCTTGCAGCTCGTTTCTTATCGACGTCACAAAGAGCAACGATATTTTGGCTGGAGACTCCCCTTAAATTCGATTCTCCCTGCCCACCGATGCCGATCAGTGCGACATTCAGTTTCTCATTTGGCGAACCAAACCCTCGACAGATCGTTTGACCTGCCAAGCAAATTNCTGTGCTCGCGGCCACTATTTTGATCGCACCTCGACGGTTGATTGCACGTTTCATGATTTACGATATTTAGGTTCGTTTTTATGTTTCATTTCTCATCAACTTCTAATTCATAGTGGCGAGGTAGGCAACCAGATCTCGAATCTGTCGCAGGTTAAGAATCGTTTTGGGGTCGGGCATTGTACCAACAGGCTTCGATTGGGATTTAATCTCGGAAGCGGCAAAGGATTCCAATGAGCTGTCTGGAAGCTTGACGGTTATGCTGTTTTCANCCTTGCTTATCANGNTGCCGCTGACTGTGCGCCCTTCCGCGAGTTGCACTGTGACAATCCCGTAACCTAGTGTGATTTCTGCCTGTGGATCGACGATGGACTGAAGCAGATATTCACGCGAATGGCGTTTGGCTATNCCTTCCAAGCTAGGTCCAACCTGTTTATCGACCTNTTTCAAAGCATGGCACTTNGAGCATTGGGCCTGTGCATGGCCAAAAAAAATGCCACGCCCCTTTTCGGCGCTACCACCCTTGAGGGCAACACCATATCGGGTCATGATATCCTGTTTGTTAATGGAATGATTATACTGATCCAACTGCACCTTGAGATCCGTGTATTCACGCGTGATAGTGGTGGCCGTTTCAAGGACTTCCAGTTGAATTTCCGGGGCGATTCTCCCTGCGATTAGTTCCTTGATGAGTTGTTCGATGATGTACTTCTTTGAAGACAGCCTNGGAATCATTTTGATCGCTTGCTGCAACTCAACGATATCACTAGATTTTTTAAGTGTTGCAAGTACGTAGTTATTGACGNNAGAGCCCCCAAGTTCGACTTCCGTCAACTCCTGNGCAGCNACCATACGAAGTTCAGGAGACTTCGAGTTTAGGACTTTGACGCCGACCGAAGTAAACAGAGTGAGGTCCCGTTTCCGTAACCAACGAAGCCATTCCTTGCGCACGGCACTCCGTTGCCTTTCGTCTAATACGAAGCTAGCCACTTGGTCCCGTTGTGCCTGATTCGGNTTGATACCCTTTAGCACCGCAATGGCTCGTTGCGAAACCTTCTCGTCAATATCATTTGCCAAAGACCAAATTTCAGGACCAATAGCTGCATTGAGCGCGTCCAAATCACCTCTTGAAACAGGGAAATAACGCCCGTCTATCGGATCCAGTTGTGATGCCTGCGACCAAGATTCAAGAGCGTAAAGTGCTTNAATACGTAGAGCACGANCCAGATTTGAATTGGCTAGGAAACCGGAAATGCGCTTTGCAGAAGCGAAGGTGCCGAGGCGACGATTGGCCGCAATTGCTCGGACGTTAACTGCAGCCGGATGTTGCGGATCGAGCGCCNCNGCAANGGCGGCAAGGCTCTTTGGATGCTCCACAAATGTTTGAGGTTCGGCTTCATCGTAGATGGCTCGAACAGCGTCGCTCATAACTTGTGGTGAAACATCTTTAATAAAGACCGTCAATTCCTTGATACCTCTTAGTCGCCTGAGGGCATCGACAGCAGCAATACGCATAGCCTCCGAAGGATGCCCGACGTAGTTTTCCAGTTCACTTAGAGTGGCAACACCGGCTAGGCCGGTAACGCCGGCATGGCGCAAAACAGGTTCCTTGTTGTCAGCCGAAACGATCAGTTCTTCGAGGGCACCCAACGCATTCTTGCTATTGAGCTTGCCGCAGGCGATGCCGGCCATCAGTCGCACGCGCTGTGACGGATCACGAAGCATTANAGGTATTCGATTTTCGGGATCAAAGCCAAGCTCGCCTGCCCAACGAGCGGCTTGGGCACGCAGTTCATCACTGTCATCAGCACAGAGAACCGCAAGCAAGTGCGGATCCCTATAGTTTAACTGCCCNAGCCCCCANAGGCTGTGTAGACGAGGGAAAAATTCGGCCTTGCGATCTGTTGCCAACACGCGCATAGCCTTACTCTCACCGCGGGCGACAAGTGCAAACTGCGCTTGCTGACGAATTCTTCTATCGGTGTGCCCAAGAAGCTCTAGAAGTTTATCAACGGTCTGTTTTTTAAAGTCTTTGGCCAAGATCGCATTAACTTGGATCATCTTCTGCGTATTGGTAGCGGCCTGTAGGGTCCACAGTTGACTCATCCCACCACTCGGCCTCCAAAGGGTGAAATAGAGGCGTCCATCCGGACCAAAAGTCGACGTTAATACCTGCGACGCGAGTCCTTGGATGAGAATGTAATCGCCCTCCCTTTTGAAACCAGCACCGTCGGGGACCATCCTAAAAGCACGAATATCACCCTTTCCACCCAGAAAAAAATGATCTCTGTAGGCACCTCCCAATGCCGTACCCGGCTGAAACGAGAATGCTGCCGGAGCGTTCCAGCTATTCTCAATGGCAGGCAGGAGGTGAGAAGGTTGGCCCTCGTGAAATGGAAGCCACATCTTCTCTACCAGCCACGGATTATAAAGGTCCTTCCGTGCAGCTCGAACCAGAGTGGTGTTTCGATATTGATAATACATGCGCCATCCCGAATCCGAACCTTCAGGAAGATAGACAAGACGCTCTCGCTCACCATGGAAATCAGCGTCATGGTCTACAGCAAAGATATTNCCATNGTTNTCAAAATCGAAGTACTGACAGTTGCGCAGACCGCTGGCAAAAACCTCGAACTCGCTACCATCAGGATTGCAGCGCAAGATGCAGCCGGAATGGGGGTTACTAACTCGCGTCCCTTTTTTTGTCAGAANATCCAAACCACGATCCCCCATACTCCAATAGAGCTTGCCGTCATANCCTTGAACGANNCTGTGNAGGTCATGATTCCCGTANCCAATGTGGGGAGCNAAGCCATGGGCAATGCTCTCCCTGCGNTCCGCCACCCCATCACCATCTGTATCGGTCAACTTCCAGAGGTCGGGAATAATCGTGGTGNAGACGTGTCCGTCAATTGGCGTAACGCTGTGGGCTACCCCGGTCAGGACTTTGTTGAAGCNATCGGCAAAAAGTGTAGCCTTGTCAAACACACCATCGGCNTTCTCGTCTTGNANTGTGTAGATCTTCTCGCTGCGCACAGACAAGTCCCTGACATCCACTTTGCCATCACCGTTGTAGTCGCCAACTCCCTGGCGAACGGCGATTTGTGGTGAGTAATTCTCCATTATCCACTCGCGCTTTGCTTTTATGGATTTAAGTTCCATGTCCTTTTCATGTAGGAACGGTGCTTGGATAAGGCTTATCTCTTCACGCTGCTGCCGTACAGTCTCGGTAACATAGACCGTACCACCGTAACTGATTCCAACACCCATGATCGGCTTGGGCATGAACTCGCCTCGCATNATAGGCACCGCCAGCANTCCATCACGCCCGATCAATGTGCCTGAAACCGNGGTTNGACTGGCAGCGACCACATTCACAGCCATATGGATGTTTACCCAAAAAACCATGCCCATTAGGCAGAGGAATATTAAGGCTCTTTTTATNCAAACAAACATCATGATTGGTGGCCTGATGGACATACCTTTGCNCCATTCCCAAATGAAATCGAGCAAAAAANATGACGTCAAGACGAGTGGAGAATTGAAAACTGAAAGCAAATGAAGCTCCCAGTTGGTTTAGATGCTGTCAGCCTCTAAAACTGAATCTCAATCAAGTTAAATTGCTTGTTCCAAAACTTTTTTCTANAATCTTCGTTGAGAGAGGATCATGAAGGCAAAATACAAATTGTTAAATGTTGGGCTGTTTTTTTTGAGTATTTCCCAGCCCTTTGTTCTAGCTTCAGATCCATATCCCGGATACACGTTATTTTCGATTGGGAGGACTGCTTATCTTTATGACATCGACAAGAAAAAAGTGCACCAATGGAAAGTCTCAGAAGGCAGCATTCAAACATCACCTTATTTACTGCCTGACGGAAGTGTCCTTTTTCCACTAAATAAAGGTGGGTTTACATTTCGACCTGGAGGAGCTCACCCTAGTGGGACTTTTCAAAAAATAAGTTGGGATGGAGAGATCTTATGGGATTTCAGTTTCTTTGGAGACAACTTCACTCCTAGTTATGATGTCGAACCGATGCCAAACGGTAACATTTTGGTATGTGCCGGTTTTGAGGAAAGAAGAAGACCTGGAAAATTATTTGAGATAAAACCTATAGGGAAAAATGGAGGTGAGATTGTTTGGGAGTGTAATGTATCAGAAAAACTTGGGGATTTAGTTCAAGGATATATCAATAGTGTCAGNTTTAATCCATCNCTAGATCAGGTGCTTGTCAACATTCAGGCTCCANGTAGAACTCTGGCTATATTCGACCANAGCAATTCCAAGGCAAACCTTATTTTTAAGTGGAACAAAGGTTTTTCAGGCCGACTTCATGGTGGTTGTTGGGTGACGGATAGATATCTTGGTACGAATATTCAAATCCCTGATGCAGACAAAAAATTAATGCGTATTGGAAATATCATTACCGTAAGTAATGGCGACAATCAGGCAGTTGAGGTTAACCCTAAAACTAATGAGAGAGTTGAAAGCTTTAATTATGAGTTCTCCGAGCACCAGGGGAGCGTTCAAAGATTGCCCAACGGCAANACTTTGATTGTCAGTGGATACTCACAACAAATCAATGAGTTAAATAATAATGGCAAAATCGTTTGGTCCCTCGAAACATCAGGAAGAATATCNAGAGCATATAGGTATGGACTAAAATACCAAGGNGTCCTTAATAAAAACTAGAAGATGCTCTCAAAGTATATCAGATTTTAATTCTCCGATTAAAAAAAATGTGTTTGCCTATGACTCACTTAACCGANNGAAGGAGTTCATCTTTGGTTCTTCCACCGTTTATAATCAGGAGATCAGCAGTTTGACCGAACGAGTAGTCGCTTGGTGTATATCCTCCCTCATCTTGTGCGTTGACATTTGCCCCGCAAGCAATGAGTAATGATGCAACATCAACATGATCCCCATAAGTGGCCTGATGTAAAGGAGTTGCTCCGCCTGTCTCTCTGGCGTTTACATCCGCTCCTCCGGCGATTAGTAATCCGGCGATTTCCCTGGATCCAACAGAAGCTGCTTCCGCTAAAGGAGTACGCCCCCAGTTNGTTTTAGCGTTCACATCGGCACCTTTTTTAATCAGTANTTTAACAACTTCCTTACTAGCTCCAACCGCAGCTATATGAAGGGATGTATCACCATACTTATCCTTTTCATCGACATCGGTCCCTGCAGCAAAATGTTTCTTAATGGCTTCAATGTTTCCCTTCTGAGCTGCTTCATGGATAGAGATACTCGGTCTTTTGAAAGTAGTTTCACTTGTAGACCGGCATCCCACCAGCACCATGGCTGCGATTGTTGTGAGTAGAAAGTTTTTCATTTCGCTTCAGCTTTCAATTCTTCGTACGTCTTAGCGAAGTAAATCAGTGAGTTTTCTGTGTTCTGTAAAGNAATCATCAAGAGCTTATAAGNTTTCGGCTCCATCTAGCGGTGCGCCACAACCTTCATCAGACGCATTCACATCCGTTTCAGCATCGGATGGCTGTTCGCCTTTACCCGACATGGCGTAGTCCAGCGAGAAGTTGCTTTTAGGGCGTACGAGAAATTCATCGAGCACGGGCGAATAGGTCTGAACTTCAATCGAGTTCTTGTAAGGACGGAACGTCATGATACGCAGGAAACCGCTTCCGGCCTTGATCTTAGGAATATCCCAATACCAATAGTCTGCCTGAACTTGGTGCACCGTATTTCCATGTTTGCCCTGACTAGTCAACAGATTCTCTAGGGCATGCCCTGAAAGGATCAGGAAGATGTTCTTGTGTTGACTGACGAACTTCTCCCAAATTGACTTTCCTGAGTTCCCTTTGACCCGATAGTAGTCAGCACCCGACAGCTGCCCTTTTTTACTTGTGAGGTAACTGTGTGTCACAACGATGGTCCGACAATCGGGATGCGCAGCAACAAGCTTATTCGCCCAGGAAAGAGTTTCGTCCCTAGGCTTAAATTCCAGCGTGAGAATCAGAAACTTCATCCCGCCAGCTTTTAAAAAGAGGTAGTAGTTTTCGATCTTTCCTTCTTCATAAAAATGCAGGCTTTTTTTCTTGCCGAAATGAGGTTCATACAAAGGGTTATTCGTAAAACGTGACGGAGGGAAATAGGATCCAAAATGACTTGTGCGAGAATGGCCGGTCTCTCGATATTTTAACGAGTAACCCATGTCATGATTCCCCGAACACAAGATGTAGGGGACATGGTTATCAATCGTCTTGAAAGCGGTGTCAGCGATCTTCCATTCTTCAACATGTTGTGTTTGAGTAATGTCTCCCACATGGACCGCCATCACGATATTCCTCTTCTGCTTGTTTTCCTTAATCCACTCTGTCTGTTTAAAGAAGCAGGAGCGCTGATCACCAATACTCGGCCAGTGCTTCTGTGTCTCTTTATGCCGGACATCAGCATAGCCTTGCGTATCCGGCAAAACGATCAAAGTAAAGAATCCTAGATCCTGTTGGGATTCCTGATTAACAAAATTGAACGGCATTTCCGCAGCCATTTTTCCGGCGAAGAGAAAAAGAAAAAGGGCAACAATAGTTTTCATGACTCGCATTCCCCTATAGGAAATCCGCGTATGTTTCCATGATATGAGTTTGACCTTCACGGTGGTATTCATTGGATTGTACCCAATAGGAGAGGCGTTAGCGAGGTTTGGCTGGGGGCGTCAGCTGTGATGCCTTAAAATGGCTCGCAAACGGCAATATGGTCGAGCTTGATCATGCCACAATACGTTTGCACCAGTGGATATACAGCATTATAGCCAAAACCGAAATAATCAAAAGCAACCCAATGAGACGCCATGGCCAGTTCACCGTCAAGCGGCCAAAATGAAGCGTCGGTTTTAAATTTTGCCCCCAAACAACAAACCTGCGGCGTGCAAGTGGCGGAGTGGGTTGAGTAGTCAGTTGCGGTAATTATTACTCTCTGAACTAGACTAAGAACGGTTCACTTAATGCGTTTTGATATTGAAGTGATTGTCGGTAGTTTTTTTCCGTCCTGGTCTTTTCTTTTGATTGCTTCGTGGAAACTATCTGGCCCTAGGCATGTGAAAGTGCCTGTTTCAACCGTTTTAGTCCCATCAGAATGCCAAATTGTTTGAGAAAAAGTTAATTTAGTCCCTTTCACGATTGATGCAACAGCTGGCACCGGCGCCTCTCTTACCATTCGACTTCCACCATCCAATTGACCCACGCCTCTCCATTTTTTACTTTTTGGATCATAGCCAAAAATAAAAGTTCCCTTTTCGCTTATCCAAATATTACAATCCCCAGCACTACCTTCGCATTTGCCATGCTCGATTGTTTTTGTTCCTTCTATTTCAATTTCCTGCTGCCATTTGCCATGAAAAAAACTAAAGACTTTGTATGCGTCCTTAATATTATCAGCCTGCAAAGTGACGGGTGCAAAGCCAGAAATACCTAAGCACACCCCCGCAATTATAAATAATGATAGTTTTTTCATCTTACGGATCGCACAAAATCTAACAGATAAAACCTCCTTTTCAAACTCTTTTAACTGTTGATCTTGAGGTGAGTATTTACTTCGCTTCAGCTTTAAATTCTTCACCCGCCTTGCCGCCGTGTTTGCGTAGGAACTCGGCTGTTTCATTAGTATTAAACAAAGTCGATACGACTATGATTGAAACTATCAATCTTTGGACCTGTAAATCGTAAGAATATGAAACAGTGACATCATCAGTGATTGAAGGCAAAGCGTTAAATAAGAAAAGAAATCAGTCAAGGTGACTAAAAGAGATTTCGATTCTTTAGTCGTTAACGGCCTTTTTGCCAAGGCCCCGTTATTTCCAAAGTTATACCCGGTGACTGCATGTTCACAAAAAGAGATTTGTGATTTTCAGAGAAGCATGGTCCGGCAAACTCAACCAAGTTCAGACTGTTTCGTGCCAGTGTATACATTTTCCCCTGTGGGGTTATGCCTCTCAGATACTGAATTTCAGGTCCGTCTTCTGCAATTATAAGATCACCCCAAGGAGCAACCGTTAGATTGTCTGCAAACTCAACTATTTTGGTGTTGTTGGGTTCAGCAAACAAGGTTATTTTTCCAGGTTTTTTATTTTCTTTTTTTGTACCTTCATAAAGACTGGGGGTGTACTTGAAAATCTGCCCACTTTTATTCTTTCCTCCGTTAGTGCAAGCAAAGTAAACCGTGTTGTTATCGTACCACATACCCTCCCCCCTAGCGAAAATAG
>PBKH01000069.1 GCA_002721375.1 Verrucomicrobiales bacterium | reverse complement strand
TGTTTCGGATTGCCGAATCCATATAAGTTAATGAAATTAAAATGGTGGGAGTATTTAGTGGCTGTGCCGATTTTTGCTTGTGGTGTATATGCCCTGTTCGCGCATTTAAAAACTGTTTTNGCATTAGTGATCGTTGCGATAATTATTGTCGCGNNTATTTTTATGGTAGCTGTAGGTGGGGCGAGCGGTCGTAATCGCGGCTCCTTTGGTGGAGGGGGATGCGCAGGGGGATGCGGAGGATGTGGCGGAGGGGGAGGATGTGGCGGAGGGGGTTAAAGCCATATATAAAAACATATGCTGTTAATTTGAGAATGAAAATTATTAGCAGGGCATTTTTATATTCATTTGCTTTCTTTTTTGGTTCCTACCTCATACTTCTTGCTCAGAAACCAATTATTGTTGGTGTTAAGGAGGCGCCTCCTTTTGCTTTTAAAGATTCCAACGGTGAATGGGTTGGCATCTCAGTGGATTTGTGGAAAGAAATTAAAGAGGAACAAAAAGATAAATATGTTCTTCAAGAAATGGCATTGGATAGAATGCTCATTGGAATAGAGAGAGGAGAAATTGAAACAGGGATTGGAGCTATATCAATAATTGAAGAACGGGAAAAAAAATTTGACTTTAGTATTCCATATTTTGAAACAGGTCTTGCTTTGGCAGTCCGAAATGAATTCGAGGATAATGTGTCAAATTATTTTAATACACTAGGGAAAGTAATTACATCGTTGNTTCCATGGGTGTTACTACTACTAGTCGTCGGAGTTTTGATTTGGTTTTTAGAGAAGAAAATCAATGAAGATCAATTTCACAAGCACTTGGGCGAAGGTATAGGTGCCGGTATTTGGTGGGCATGTGTAACAATGACCACTGTTGGTTATGGTGATAAAACTCCAAAAAGTTTTTTAGGGCGTATAATTGCTGTAGGTTGGATGTTCTCCGGCATTATTCTGATTTCCAGTTTAACCGCGACTATTACTACATCAATGACCATCGACAGATTATATGATCAGATTGAAAATCTTGATGATTTAAAAAAGCGGAAGGCAGGAGTAATTGAGTCCACTTCAGCAGTCGATTTATTGCAGAGTAAAGGAATTAGTCACAGTACATTCCCTACCCTTAATGATGGGCTTAAAGAACTCAGNAACGGGAAAATTAATGTGTTGATTCACGATGAGCCAATAATGAAACACGTAATCGCTCAAAATTATTCGGGAATANTTCAAGTTCTAGACATCGATTTAGACAAGCAATTGTATGCTTTTCCCGCACAGGATANCTCTGCCATGTTAGAAAGTATAAATCTAGGGCTCATCAAAGCGATACACTCCGGTAAGGTTGATTCTTTAATTCAACGCTATTTGCATGAATAAATTCTACATTTGAGTATTTTTTGAAATCCAAGATTTTAATAGTAAACCTTCTTTTAAATTGGTGAGTTTTGCNTCATTTGCGATTGCAGCAGATGCAAAGAAGCCGGTCATGCAGCTTACTCAATTGGTATATCCTTGCTGTGTTCTCCTTCTGCCTCATGNTTCCCTTCTTGGTGCCTCTCATGATAATTNTGGCTTAAGTCAAAAGCTCATCCCGCGTTTGGTGTCGTTTTTCCTGAAAACGATCCTGAAGGATTTCGACACGTTATAATTGTCGGGAGATTTCAGTTTGTTCCATTTCGTTTGTATTAAGCTCAAGTTCGACTTCAAGATTTCACTATATTATTTGAGCAACAAGCCCACTTCGATTTCCACGACTTGTTGATGGATTTCAAAGGAATATTCTTCGTGATGCTCTTCACAAAGACCCGCATTAGTAAATCTCAAAACGATTGCAATTACTGCNGCAACAAAGATCGTTTGTTTTTTCATAGCAGAAAAATGTTAGAATATTGAAGTAAAGTATTTTTTAGAAACAATTATAATTTTAATTAGGTATCGTATTACAACGTCCCGCTAAATCCAAGTTTGGCTCTGTTTTTCCAAAGTTGACGCGGCTTGAAGATGCCCAAAGGAGTAATGATTCCGGTGATTAGCTCAGGTGGTGTAACGTCGAATGCCGGGTTGCGTGCAGAGCTTCCAGGGTTGGCCACGCGCACCGACTGACGACGACCACTATCAGTGATTCCCCACGCGTAGAGCACTTCATCCTGCGTGCGTTCTTCGATTGGAATAGCGAAGCCGTTCTCGAGCTCCCAGTCGATAGTCGAAAGGGGAAGAGCCACGTAAAAAGGAATGCCATGGCGCTTAGCCAGGACAGCTTTGGTATAAGTCCCAATTTTGTTCGCAACTTCTCCGGTTCGGCCAAGTGTGCGGTCGCTACCGACAATGACTAGGTCAATCTCGCCGCGCTGCATCAGGTGGCCTGCGGCGTTGTCGGCGATAATCTCGTGCGAGATGCCTTGCTGCTTGAGCTCCCAAGCGGTAAGGACGGCGCCCTGCGAGCGTGGCCTTGTCTCATCACAAAACACGTGAAACGACTTCCCTTTTGCATGGGCCGCGTACATTGGCGCAGTGGCAGAGCCGTGATCGACAAAAGCGAGCCAACCGGCGTTACAGTGCGTTAGAACCCGCGTGTTTTCTTGGATCAACGGCTCGCCATTTTGGCCAAGCGCTTGGCAATGAGTCACGTCGTCATCTGCGAACTGCTCCGCTAAGGCTAAGGCCTGCGATTGGCGTTCTACAACGGTTCTGCCATTCATATCGGAAATTATTGAGCGCATTGCGTTGATCGGGTCAACCGCGGTAGGCCGGGCTTTGGCCAGCATGTTGAAAACTTTGGTTATATGTTTTTCGAATGTCTTTATACCTTGGCCCTGAAATGCTCTCGCACCTTGTGCCAAGCCGTAAGCGGCGGTGGCACCTATAGCCCCGGCACCGCGTACGATCATATTGGTGATGGCACGTGCTGTTTCGACGTAGTCCACAGTCGAGACAATTTTGAATTGATGGGGAAGAAGTCGCTGCTCAATCAGCCTGACTTTGTTTCGGGATTTGTCGAACCAGACCGTGCGATAATGTTTCGCCGTGCCTTGGTGTTTAACCCTCATTGCGCAGAGTGCATTTCATGGGTCGCTGAACTTCAGTTCGAGCTGTCGCCGAATGCGCTTGTATCGAGGGTCGGTACGGATGTTTTTGAGGTCGGGATCATCGTCCATCCACTGTGTATCCTTGTAGCCGAGGTGTACAGCTTTGTTGAGCGCCGTGATAGACTCGTCAATCTGGTCGGTGAGGGAATAGCTGCACGCGAGGTTGTAAAAAACCATTGAGTCTTCGGGCAGCAGTTTCGAAAGAAGTTTATCGATAGCTAAGCCGTCGTGAAACCGGTCGCGTCGTGTGTAGTTATCTCCAAGTAACTGGAGCGCTTCAACATATTTAGGGTCGCGTTGGGTGATGCCCTCCAAGAAGGTGATCTCAATGTCCAAGTCACGTTCTTGCTTTTTCGTAAGAGGTTGTCTCTCAGTTGAATGCGTTGGCATGACCGCGAACGTTGTCGCCGATGCTTGCGGCCAAGTCAAGCTGTGCTCAACATAGAACAATTAAAATGCAGTAAGCAAAGGCAAGTGCCTTATTGCGTCTTACGAAGTGTATCACTTTATCTTAGTGTGATGAGCTGCATCGTGTTCTGGGAAATCGTTGTAGTATCGCTTGAGTAGTTCGGTTTCATTGTTTTTGACTAGGTAGATTTTTCCCCGGATGTTCAACGTCTCACCGGGTTCGAGGCCGCCGAGTTGAAAGTCACTATGGAGGCATCGAATGACGCCTTGAAACAGCTCCTGGTATGGTTCAAATGCGGTGGCAAAGATCATTGAGTTATCGCTGCTGAAGCAGCCGATCAGTCCATTGCTTGGCACCTCGGGGTGTAGCGGGCGCGGGTTCACATCGGCGCGAGGCACGCCCGGTCCGGCCCAAACTTGGCCAGGGATGTAGCGGGCCTCGGTTGCCCAGTCCTGCGTCGGCATCATCGCCCGTTTGCCGTCGAGGTAGATGAAGCTCTTTTTGATGTAGGCATACTTATCGGTGGTTGCTTCNACGCCGGTACCGGTGAATTTTCCGACGCGAATGCAGGGCTGCGCCCAGTGCGCCTCGGAGCGTTTGGCCGTGGGATTGTGCGCGATGAGTCGGAAATCCACCTCGTCGTGCGTGGCGGTGATGACATGTTTGACCGTCACGCCGTCGTTCACGTCGCAGTGTAAGCGAATCTGCGATCCATCCCCGNTGCGGGAGACTAGGCGTGTCTTATGACCGACAACAGTGTGCCGTCCCCAGTCGGTTGTCTGTGAGTTGTCGCGGCAATAAGCTTCGAGATAATGGATTTTCATCTCTTGGCCGGGGAGATGGTCCCCGCTGATTGTCAGGTAATTTTTGTTCCATTGGAGTGTGAGCTTCACTGGCTGGGTTGCTTGGCCAAGCATCAACGCGCATGCCAANGGAAAAATTGGGAAAAATGCTTTCATGGTTGGACGACGCAGANTCGGTCCACAGTTGGGTTNTGTCAACGGCAATGCACTTGCGTCGAGGCGGGCCGCTATTGAATACTGCCGCGCCTGTGGAAGAACCGATAAAGGTGCCATTGCTCGATTTGGGTTTGCAAAATCAACCGCTTGCCGATGATTTGAAGGCCGCTTTTGCGCGTGTACTCGACTCGTCGCAATTCATTCTCGGTACAGAGTTAGCTCGGTTCGAGGAGCGAGTTGCCGAGTCGGTCGGAGTGCGGCACGCGATTGGCGTCAGNTCCGGTACCGANGCGCTGCTGCTCTCGCTGATGACGTTGGGCATAGGTCCTGGAGACGAGGTGTTGTGCCCGTCGTTCACGTTTTTTGCGACAGCCGGCGCGATCGCTCGAACCANCGCAACACCGGTATTTGTGGATTCGCTCGACGCCGATTTTGGCATCGACCCTGCCGATGCCGAGCGTCGCGTGACCGACAAAACCAAGGCGATCATACCAGTTCACCTTTTTGGTCAGTCGGTAGACATGGACAGCGTGCAGCGCTTGGCAAAGTCGCACGACNTGGCCGTCCTCGAGGACGCCGCGCAGTCGATGGGTGCGACTCACGGAGTCAGGCAGGTCGGTACGATGGGCGACTTGGGCGCGTTCAGTTTTTTTCCTTCCAAGAACCTTGGCGGTTTCGGAGACGGCGGCATGATCACTACTGACGACGATGCTTTAGCCAAGCGGGCACGCATCCTTCGTGTACACGGCGGTTCGCCAAAGTATTACCATAAGGCNATTGGNGGTAATTTCCGGATGGACCCTCTCCAATCGGCGCTTCTTGGGGTCAAACTGGATTACTTATCCTATTATTTGGGCAAGCGCCGAGCCAATGCCTTGAAGTATCTTGAACGCTTGGCCCAATGCGAGCACGTCAGTGAAGGCAGGTTGATGTTGCCTGCTGAGATCGACGGCCGCGGCCACACTTGGAATCAGTTCACCCTTCGTGTGGCCGATGGTCGACGCGATGCCCTGCTGGCCCATCTAGCCGAGAATAACATCGGATCAGCGATCTACTATCCTGTTCCGTTGCACCGGCAGGAGTGTTTCGCGCATCTCACAAGCTTCGGTGAGTCGCTGCCAGTCTGTGAAAAAATGGCGAGGGAGGTTTTAAGTATTCCGGTTTATCCTGAGTTATCGGGGGCGCAACTCGACCACGTCACCCAGACGCTGGCTAGCGCCCCGCTATGAGTGCTACTGTGTCTTGCCACTGATAGCACCAGCATTTTTTAGCAATTGGGTGAGGTCTTCCCAGCCGTTGGCAGTTGCATAATCAAGTGGGGTGTAACCGGATTTATTTTGGCTGTTCAAATNTGCNTTGCTGTGGATGAGCAGTTTTGCGGCTTCCAGCCGGTTTCGAAGTACGGCTTGGTGCAGTGGCGTGGCTTCGCTGTTGCTCGCTGCTTCCACATTGGCCCCGAACGAGATCAGAAGTTTCATCGTATTCACCTTGCCCGCACCGGCAGCCCAGTGCAGTGGTGTGCTTTTGTGCAGCGGCCCGGGGATATCCACCTTTACACCTCGGCGCAGGAATTTTTGTAAGGCGACAACGTTACCTTTGGCGGCAGCCATGTGGATGGATACCTCGCTTCCGATGCGGCCTCCTTTAGCCTGTAGCATGGTGGCTGCTTCCGGCTGCTTGTAGTCTTTGGCCAAGTCCAGTGGGGTGCCGCTTTGGCTTATGGCGTTCAGAGGCGCGCGGCGCTTAAGCAGTAGTGCGATCACATTGGTGCTGCCTTTTGCTGCGGCAGAGTGAAGCGGAGTCCAGCCGCCATCCGTGCGCACTGTCTTGTCTGCACCCCGGTTAAGCAGTAATTCAACGGCTTCGATCTGGTCGGCTTCGGCGGCCCAGTGGAGAGGCGTGGCTCGATGTTTTTTTACACGATAGTGTACATTGGCCCGGTTGCGCTTTAGCCAGTCGTCGAGTGCGTCTATGTCACCATGGCGCGCGGCTAAATGCACCGAGAGTGTCGCCCCTTTCTTCGCACCAAGCTTGGTGAGTAGTTGCACGGTGGAATCTCGCTTATGGATGCGCGCGAAGTCGACAGGCGTGCCGTCGGGGCTGAGCGGGCTTAGGTCTTTGCCGAGGTCGTGCAGTAACTGCAGCACTGCATTTTGACCGTTGATTGCTGCCGCATGTACGGCCGTCCAGCCATTGGGCGCAGTCGAGTCTGTCTTACTGCCCCTAACCACGAGCAGTTTTATTGATTCAAGACTACCGTGATTGCATGCAAGGTAGAGCGCATCTACTTTTTCTTTTTGTGTCTTTACATTAAGATTTGCACCGAAGTTCAGCAGGGTCTCGATGTTGGCCGACTTGTTTTGGATGGCGGCAACATGCAACGGTGTTTGGCCAAGTGGGTTGAATGCATCAGCTGTTTGGCCAAGCCGTAACATCTTTTTAAGAGCTTCGGTGTCATCCGAAGCAGCGAGTTCGTGTAGCGTACGGGTTTCGATCTTTGAAGTGGGCTGTGGCTCGGGCTTCGTATCCAAGGTAGGCTTTGAATCTCCGGAGCTGCATCCGGCTTGGCCAAACGCCAAGGTAAACAATACCGGCATAAGCGATTGGAATATCATCTCCTTTGACTTAGCCGGTATCATGATGGGGAAGGATTCAACTCCCACGCCGCGGCCGAAGCAACGAAAAACAGGAGCTCAGTTGTTATCGCTTACTACGCGGAAAAACAGGCGTTCCTCTTCGCCGTCAAATGGTACGATTAGATTGATCGGCTCGCGATCAGGTACGGCTATAGTGTTTATTTTCCGCCATTTGACAAGATCAGCGGATACTTCAACGTGATGTATGCGTTCGGCGATACCATAAATAACGAGCCTCATCCGTTCGGCGTCGCTGAGTTCTATGAACTGGAACATCGGCCGGTGCGGCGGATCAAACACAAGTTGCGGTCGAAGCGTTGTGTCACTATTTAAAGTAAACCGTCCGTCATCTTTTGGCCCGATGTTGTTTTGCCAGCCAGTTAGTTGCCATCCTTTGGCCAGGCGGAGTGATAGCCGAATCGGTAACCGTGTGAAGAACTGTGCTTCTCGATGGAGACCTTGTCTTGGTAGGGTCAACCCCTCGGCTTCGACATCGAGCAATCCCGGCGTATCGGCAATTCGCAATGTCGCCGGTTCGCCTAGTTTGAATGACGCTTGCAGGTCGTCCCAGACATGTTTGTGCCGCTCTTTAGCGAATTGGCGAAGCACATGCACCTCTGCCAGCCAATCTGCTATGCTACGGTGTGGCAGCAATGATTGAGGGTTGTTGTCTGTGGTCGGTTGCCAGCGAGTGATGTGCCGAGTCATTTCCGGGGCGAGGATAGCTTGTTTGTCGTCAATTACACGGAGGATACGCGTTTGATTCAGTGTAGTTTGCATATGCGTTGTGTACCGATGCACAAAGCGCTCGATGCCGCGCGGCTCCTTGAGCAGTGCTTGCATTATGGAGACAAACAGTGGCGGCTGTTTGACCGGGAGGTGCAGTATTTTTCCGTGCAATGTATTGACCCATGGGCGTCGACCGCTCGTGCCTAGAATGCCATCCATGTCGTATGGAATCCATCGCCACCTACCTGCTGGGGTTCGTGGTCTCCAAGATTGTTCGTTGTTAAGAGGCCAGTCGCGATTGTCGAGGAACACCTCGGCGATGACGTAATCGAACAGGTTGTCGAGATCAATGAAAGGTTCGAGTTCTTGCATCCATATAGTCGGTTTTTCTTTCGAAATGGCGAACAATTGCTCGAGGCGCTTCCAATGCTCCATGTCACCAGCGCGTATACCGTTTTGCAATAGATCGATATCATCTGGTGCGACATTATGGTGGCTGGCAATAAAATGTCGGTCGATCCTCTCTCGCAGATTGTGAATGCCCCAGTAATCTCCGTTTATGTAGACAATTGAGGGTCGACATGCTTGTGAATCGAGTCCCATTCCATGCGATAATTCGTGGCCAATAGCATCGCGCATGAAGGCCAGCTTCCAACCATTGCCTCCATTGCGCAGAAGCAACCGCCGAAATTCGCCGATCCCCAGCTTCGCAAAAAAACGATGAGTAAACGTGTTATTCCCGTACCGCTTGCGGGCATAAAGTCGCAGAGATTTTTGGTCGTATCTTCGAGTCCAGCCGCCGTGAATCCTTAGCCCGATGGCCTGCGCGATCGCTTGCTGCCCTTTCGGCTCAAACCATTCCAAAAAGGCTGGGCTTTCCCACGCACGATGACTGTTTTCATGGGTGTAAATACCTTTCTCAGGATCAAATAGATTTGCTGGTTTTGTAGACAACGACACAACAGGGAAGTGCGTTGATTCGCCAATTAGATAACTCGCAGTAATAACTGGCCCGGGTAGTTGGCCATCACGAAACGCCCGGGCACGGATCACTGTCGGCTTGGCCAAGCGTAGCGGCTCCATGTACCGCTTGGCTTGCGGGCCGGGTACTGAACCGTCGAGAGTATAGTGCACTCTGCTAAAAAAATCAGGTGACTCGATATGTAAATCGATTGGGTTTTTATATACGCCGGCTGACTTGCCCAAACGTGGCGTACCAGCCCAGCCAGTGTGCGGTTTTGTAGTGTTAGCCGTGCCAGGCGTAGGTCTTGCGAACAGTGTTGGTTCAGGCGCGTTCGCAGGAACGCCTATGGTGGTGTCTGGTGGGCTAGGAAGCAGCGGAAGCGTTTCGGTGGCTTGGCTAAGCGGTTCGGTAAGTATTAGTTTTTCGTCACTGTCGCTGAGCTTGAAATTAGAGTGTAGTATTTTCATGGGGAGCGACCACTTCGTCATTAACCACGACTCTATTTTGTCTATCTCTTTGGCGTTTAGCTTTCTGTTATAGATTAATACCTCACCAATATCACCGTGCCAGTTTCGGTCTGTCACAAAACGATCTGAGCCAATTAGGCTTGTCCGCAAGCGTTCAGTCGTCACGCTTGTTACTAGGCAGAGAGACTTGGGCCATCGAGCCGATGTGGGGTTCACCGAAGAGCCGTTGATGCGAGCGGTTGATCCAACTTTAGTGAAGCTGCTGTGAGGGTGAAAGTATAGCACTCGATCGCCGCCACGCGTAAAATCTGTCGTTGCTATCTCTCCAAGGACTGCGCGAAATGATTGGGTCGCGTGTGCCTCTTCTCGTGCGACGACGAACACAGTGTGTGCATCGTTTATTAACTGAAATGAAAGCCAATCGTTTAGTCCGTCGAATCGCAACACTGGCAGGCCACTCAGTGGATCCTTTGCCGTTAAAGGTTTTCGTGTGGGATCAGTTTGTGTGGCCGTGATACCGGTAGGCGATTCCCAACGCGATACTCGCCTCTCTTCATCAACAGTGAGCGAATCGCTTTTTGTAGCGTCCAGCCAAAGTCGTAGACCAGGGACTTTGGGCGTTGGTTCAATGGCCGGCAGGCTTTGCGCGCGCCGATCCTTGCCCGAGGCAAAGACCAGCAGGTGATCTTTCGCGGCCAAGTTGATACTAGGAAAGCGCCACTTGAATAGATCAGCAAGGTCATCGGACAGACCAAAGCCTTCGAGGTTAACCGGCTTGTTGCTGGTGTTGTGCAGTTCAATCCAGTCTGAGAAATCGCCATCCTCATCGGCCAATGTAGTTCGGTTGTTGGTCATCGCTTCNCTAATTAGAAGACCCTTTTCCNTGGCCAAAAGATTACTGAAAGGTTTTGGCCCGTATACAAGGTGCTGAAGCCAGCGACCATTTGAATTAGCCAAGCCGAGCTCTCCTTGGGTTGCAGCGAGTTTGAAACCCAAAATCCGGCTGTTTAGCGCGAGTTCAGACTTTGCTCCGATAAAACTTAGTTGTGGAAACACAAATTTCATCGGTGCTCCGACTGGTTGATTTGAGAGCCGAATCTTGTCAAGTGCTACTGGTAATGGACCGGGGTTGGCCAGCTTGATAGTATCTTGTTTTCCCTTCGATGAGTTTGTTATCCAATCAACTATCCGCGTGTCGTTCGCATCGCCAAGTGGAACCGCAATATTTGCCTCACCCAGCGTAGGTTGGGTGAGTGTCCAGTTGCCAGTGCGGCCGACACGACCAATGGATTGCCCTTGCAACTGATGACCAAACACGACCGAGTCGAGCAATTTTCCATCTACATCAAAAAGCCAAGCACTTTCGCCATCCGAATCCAGTTTGAAACCTAGTTCGCTACTCAAAACAAGATAAGCTCCCGAGGCTAGTTGCGATCTTTTCGGGAAAACATACTTACGGGGCTTAGCCGGATCGTCGGTTAAGCTTATGCCGCTCAAGTCGATAGTAGTTGAGCTATCATTGAACAACTCAATTTGATCCTTAGCACCTGCATTTGGCCAGGCGAGCAGTTCGCTAATAATTAATCGCGAAATTCTAGGATCGACAGTCCATGACTTTGAGCGTGTCGCTTGGTCAAGTGGCTGCCACCGGCCTGCGCTATTTTTGCCGATGACTTCAACGATATTTTCGCCAGGTGAAAGCTTGGTCAAACGAATCGGTTTGGCGATGGGATGTTCTGAGCTAAGTGAACCGTTATTAACGCGGTAACGATAATGAGTAATACCAGGGCCTCCGATAGTAAGCACGGCCTTCGAATCTCGTGTGGGCGTGTCTGGTTCGCCAGAGATCGATGCGCCGCTGGGAACGATTGAACCCATGTCAAGGCCGTTCGGGCCAGCTCCGATCGCAAAAGATCCGGGCAACAGCTGAAAGTTTTCTGGTGCGTTGACTAACATCGGGTCGGTGTCGAGATTGTTTTGACCGAGCCAATCATGTGTTTTGCGAATGATTGAATCGAACACGTGCAACCATACCCAGTTTTGCTCAAGCCAACGTGGGCTTAAATGATGCAAATCGACTTTGTTTTGGGTGAATATATTCCCGATTAGTCGGGCGCCGCGTGGCATTTCGATTTCTCGCATTGGCTCGTCGAATGCGATCGCACCCAGTGTCGCACCAAAAAACGTATTGTTCGCGGCCTCCAACCGTCCGCCCTCTTTAATGAGGATGTGATGATCGCTGTCGTAAAACAGATTTCGAACAACTGTTATCTCTGAAGCCTTGCCGTTGTGCCGTCCGGTGGTAATTGCGGCTGCGAGGCCGGTGCTTGGATTGCTTTTGTGGAAACCGTGGAATGTGTTTCCTTCGATGTGCGCGTCCATGCCATCAAGATCGAGCCCGTCGTCGCCACCGCCGTGAAATTCGTTGTCGTACAATTCGAGGATCGGACCTGGTCGATTACCGCCGCTGACGTCAAAGATGTCACTATATCCAGTTGTCGTCCCAAATCGATTCCTTTCAAATACCAGTTCGCCACCGAGGCGGATGCCGATGCCGCGCACGTGTTCACTGTGGCTGATGTTAGGGAATACGCAGTCGCGTACCGTGAGCGAGCTATCCTGAAACCAAATCAGATTTGTTCGTGTGCTGTGCCATTGCACATGGTCGAGGGTCACTGCGGAGTTCGTCATCGCTAGTGCATAGGAGCCGGTGTGATAAAAATCGACATACGCCAGCTTGTTGTCTTCTGAGGTCGCATTGAAACCGACGCCTCCCCATGCACCTAATGTATCTGGTGCTCGTAGAAACTGAATGCGTCGAAGCGAGTTTCCCTCGGCCAGCAATCTGCCTTCGACGAGCAACCTACCCTTTGAGCCGAAACAAACTGATGTCCCGGGATCAATCGTCAGTGTGACGCCGGGCGGTACAAGTAATGGCTTGGACACAAGCAGTGGCTGGTCTGCTGTCCAGCGCGCAGAACGCGTCAGTCGTTCGCTAAGCGGACGGATCGGTGCGTCGCCGTGCCATATATTGGTAAACTGCCGGGCGACCACGCCGCCTTTGGCGTCCAGAGCGCGAACGAGTAATCTGTTCAACCCGGGCTGTAGTATGGTTTTTATTCGCCACCGACCTTCGGACGGAACCCAATCGGCGGTTTGGCCATCAACCTCAACCTTCACCGACTTTGTGGCGGGTGCCTGTCCGGATAATGTTAGTGATGCGTGTTCAGAGAAAAAAAAGCTGCCCCGTTTTTTTAAACCGGTGGTTACGGTCAATTCGAGAGGAATCTGAGACAACACAGATTGGCATCGTTTTGCTGCGAACGATTTGACCAGCTCGATCTCTGAGCGAGGCATATAATCGCCGATCATACGATCGATCACCGGCCCGATTTGATCGGGCGCAAACACTGTCCGCGCTAAATCTTCCAAGTGAAACCAGTACCGGGTGGCTACCGTTGGGTGGCTCATCAGTTTGCCAATCACTGGGTTGGCGGCAGCTCGCCACAAGAGGCTTTTTGTTCCACCTTGTACCCCTAGCACGGCGTCGAGATCGTATGGTATAAGCCAGAATCGTCGGTCAACTGTACCGGCGTAAATTGCATAGTCACCCTTGTCGCCGGTGACAAGACTGGTCTCTTCATTACACAAAAGGTCTTGCACGGCTAAATGTCTCATCCAAGCATCTAGATTCACTCGATTGGTTGGCGGTGGCATATCGATTTCGCTAAGGGCTTTGAGTAATTGGATCAGGTCTGTGTAGTCGGTATTCCATTTGTTNGTTTGCTTGGCATAATAATGTTCTTCCATATAGGGCGATGGCTTGTNACCAAGAAAACTTAGGTCAGCATGTCCGCCGCCTTTATAAAGGTTGCCATTGTCATCATTTGGGAATTGCCAGCGGATGTAATCAGCATTCAATGGATCCAACTCTGCGTAATGGCCGAACGTATTTTTTCCACCGAGTGGTTTGTTGTTTTCGAACACACGCACTGCCCGGGCACGTGGNGCGGGCAAACCGGCAAGTCGAAACAACGCACTTCCGAGTTCCTGCGCGTGCGGGTTGATTGCATTGAGATTGACTGCAGTCCGGTTGCGCCATGGTCGGTCGTTAGGAAAGTTGACACGGCGGCTTTTGTGTGTCGCCGCGCGCGAGGTCGTACCGCGCAGCCGTACGCCGACGTTATAATGCACGCGCGTTTTGCCGTTCTCGCGGTTGATGAACGTGCCGCTCATCTGTGCGTCGCTGCTATCATGCCACGGGCGACGCTCGATCTCGGCTAACTNATCACGTTCGTTTCTGGTCAGAACAATGCGATGCACGGGACGCCCAGGTGCAACGATTTGATTGTCCACTTGGTACAGTAACTTGGGACAATCCGGCGTCGGGCTTGGCCAGATACGAGTCTTCCCTTGGTTGTCGGTAGCGCTTAAGTAAAACTCGACTACCTGACCGTTGGTCTGTGTTGGTATCGTTGCTGCAAACCGCTCTGCATTGGCTCGAGACATGGTTAGCTGTTGATANTCGGTCTCGCCGTTGAGCCGGTAAAAGAGCNGGGCGCTGGTGTTATTCGGTGACTCATCAAGGAGCCGGGCGCTGACTGTTACTGGTTCGTTGGATCGCGGCACAGCTGGCGAGTGGATCACGTCGAGAATCATCGGTGGCAGATTAGCGGTTAAGGTGGAATTAGTCCGGCCGGGTGTTCCGNNTTTGTCCAAGCTGGCGTGCCAGTTTTGTCCGTGATTATTGGACAAACTGGGTTGTATCAGTTCTAGTGAATACCCGCCGCCGTCATGTAATGTTTTCCAGATCCAGCCGCGATGTCCTCCGTGCAGTGTGCCGTGTGTGCGCCGAGACCAATCGCCTTCGGTGGCGTAGCGCACCTTGTCTACGGTCGCGCCTTTAGCATCGATGAGTCGGATGTTTTCGCCGTTGTTGGCGAGTCGGCCTATCCAGTTTCCAACGACATTACGGACANCCGGATNCANCTCTGCAAACCGTTTTGTATCGGCAGCGATAACCAGTCCGCTATCGGGCAGCAGTGTGGTTTCGGCAAACGCGAACCTTACGCCAGCGTCGAGCTGCCAGCCGTCAATCGAGACTGTCTCTTTACCGAAGTTCCATAACTCGATGAACTCTTCATCTATCGAATCGTTAGCGGGNCGGTAGTGGACCTCGTTGATGAGAACNTTTGCCGGANTGTAGATGAATCCGNCGNAAAACAGAAGTNCNGGCCAAATGTGCCGAAACGATCGATTCGAAAGCGGCATGTTTATTTTTTGTGGCGGCGCGCCTTCCTTTTGGCAGCGAGCAGGCGACGGGTTGTGGAGTNCTCTNGATCTACTTGCTCAGATTTCATTAGCTTCGCNTCGATAACAGCACTTGGCTGGCCTGTCAGNTGTGCGACTGTCTTTTCAGGTTCGAACAGGTTCGGATCGGGAGCGTTTGTCTGGTCGCGTTGGAAAGTCTGGCGTGACTGGTCGCGCTTGGCTAGGAGAGCCGCAAGGGATTCATCTCTTCTTGTTTTTTGTTCGTGATGCCGCCAAAAGAAAAGTAGCCGNCGCAAATTGACGGTTGTCTTCAGCCATTCCGATCGGTCTATCTGGATACGCCGTACGCCGACATCGATCGGGAACATCAGCACGGCAAACTTGAGAAGCCATTCCCAAAGGTCGACCGGCTGAAACGTTTTGCGACGGTCGTGCTCAAACGGGTTGTCAGCGTCGAAGTCGCGGCTCAGCATTTTTCCGCCGCCGATTTCCGCTATGCGTTCAAGTCGCGCAAGGTTTGGCCGTGAATCGNTAAATTCAGGTGAGTGATCAAGATTCGCGCCGATGACCTGTGAGGCGCGCACTTCGCCGTTTTGCAACTCGCGCAAATGCACGAGATAGGATCCGCTTTGGCTCGTCTCGAACCCAGCTTCGTATCGTCCGGGCGCGGTTTGCTTTAGCTGGACAAGTTCGCGTTCGCCNTTCGGGTCGACAATGGCCGCTTGCAAGTCGAGAAAGTTGCGGTAGTTCCCGGAGGTGTCCATCGCTTCGACGCTTATGTAGCCGTTGCCTTGCTCGATAGCGACCTGCACGTCTAGGTTGCTCGTCGCGACGCGGCGAAGACTCCAGTTGACCAATTGTGACCAGAATGTTTGATACTTTGACCAACTGATCCACTGGCTGCTCCACTTGGCGCGGGCATCGGAGGTGAAAGCCACTGCGCGTCCCAAGCCGTATTGCCAATGTGCAAGTAGAGGATCCCCCTGTGAGGTAAGAAGCGGAGTCTCGGCGCGACTTTTCTCACTCGTGGCTACATAACCTAGTAACGGAGGATAGCCGTCCGGCGCAAAGCCTTTTAGTGCTTCGCTGGAGGCAACCTGTTGCGGCACGAAAGGATCCTCATAAATGGCAGTCTTAAGGATAACTGCTGTTTCCTTAAGAAAAATCTGCGGCAGTTGGGCAGGGTTCGTAATATTGTAAAAACGCCCATCGCCCTTTTCTGCGATTTCTATCATCGTGNCCGGTCCAGCGTGTCCGGCGATCAGTACCGTGCTGACAGTGATCTTTTCATCGCGCATATTAGCCATCAATTCGTCGCTGGGTGCCCCAGGGTCGCCGTCGCTGAATAGGATCATGTGTTTAAGGCTGGCGGTAGATTCCTTCAAGCCTTGAAAGCCCATCGTCATCACATTCTGGAAAGACGGCAGGTCACCTTGGTTCATCCCCATGATTTGNCGACCCAATTCCTGTTTGTCGCCGACTTTTGTCAGTGGGAATAGCCAGCGATCCTGGCCGTTCCAAAGCACGACGCCCAATTCGTCGTTTGGCCCCATTGCATCGAGTACACCAACGGCGCATTGGCGGGCGATCTGGTTTCCGTTGTTGAACTCCATACCGTGCATCACCAGTACTAGCGCTCCAGGAGGCAGAACTTTTTTGCTGTTCAACTCCATGCTAACCGGAAGTGCGCGCTCTAGCGGTGTTTTGCGGTATCCTCCAGCTCCGAATGCCTGGTCTCCGCCAACGCAGATAAGCCCAACGCCGAAGTCTCGCACTGCGCTCTCAATCCGGATCATTGCGTCCCGGCCAAGGTCGCCAGCATTCACATTGCTAAGGATAACCGAGTCAAATGCCTGTATCCCGGCGAGTGTGTCAGGCATCGTGTCAAGGTTGCCCAGATCCACTTCTAGCCTTGCTCTGCGCAGGGCATCGGCTAACGGTGCGTCGCGGCCGGGATCAGAAGAAACGATTAACACTCGAGGCTCGCCCCGGACTTGGGCAAAGCCGGAGGCACGGTTGTTCTGCGGGATGCTGTCACCTCCGGCCTCGACCTGCACTTCGTAAGAGTAAAATCCCGATTGAGCAAGCGTTTGGGGGAAACTAAANAAGTTCTTCCCTTTAACTAAGCGTACCGCCTGCTCACTGAGCAACGTGTCGTTGCGGTAAAGGCGAATTGTGGCAGGCTGCTCGCGGTCGGACAGCGCAAAAATCTTGGCGTCGAATGGCTGTCCTTTCTTAACCGTGCCGGGGACGGCTAGGCGTTGCAATGAGACATCGCCATCGCCCTGCGTGTTCAGTGGAACAACGTCCACCGACACATCCAGCGGTTTGGCCGCCATCACCGCCTGCACGGCGTCACCAATATTCTCGTTGCCGTCGGAGAAGAGCACGATCCTTTTCTGGCCTGTCTCCGGAAAAGCTGCTGTGCTAAGTCGAATCGCCCCTCCGATGTCGGTTCGATCCGTGCCGACTACTGTCTGGATGATATTGGTTTGCAGATCCGCCGGTGTAAGCGTTGTCTCTACCCCAGCATCCGCACCGAACACCATCAGTCCAGCCATGTCTTCTTGTTGCTTTTCGGCTACGGTCAGGAGCGCATGGGCGATCTGTTGCTCGTTTGGGGGGACACTCTTTGAGCGGTCGACCAAAAAATAGATGTTCATTCCTTCCTGCGGTTTATTCCACTGCAGACCGGCGAGAGCCAGTACCACGGAAGCGACGACCAATGTGCGCAGTGCGTATGCAAGCCAGCGGCGCCACGCTTGAATTTGCACATCGGTCTTCCACGCGAGCCAAGTCACCCAGGCCAGCGACAATGGTAAAGCTAGCAACCAACCGGGATGAGTGAAATGAAAATTCAATTATTGGAGTAAATTAAAAGTCTGAAACATCGCTGCTGGTTCACGGCAAATCAATTTCTGAACCCGATGATTCTGTGAATCTGCTACGTAAAGGTTGCCCTTGGAGTCGAGTGCCAAGCTCCACGGATTGTTAAATTGTCCGGGNGCNCTTCCTGCTCCGCCAATNATCTCGAGTACCTGATCGTNCGCGTCCAGTACGGTCACACGACTATTTCCAAATTCGCAAATATATTGCCGNCCTTTTCCGTCTACCCGNACGTCGTACGGATAGCTGAANTGGCCTTGTGCTGTGCCGGCGCTNCCGTANNCGCGCAGAAATACTCCGTTGCAGTCGAATACCTGAACACGGTGATTGCACGAGTCTGCAACGTACAAATTCCCAGCGTAATCAAGTGATAATCCTTCGGCCCGGTTGAATTCGCACTGCCCCTGGCCTGCTCCGCGGATTTCGATCTGCACCGAATCGCGTGCCAGTCCGAACTTTTGCAGTCGTTCGACAATTTGAAACTCACTGACGAAGGCTGAACCGTCAGGTGCAATTGCAATCGCACGCGGGAACGACAATTCGCCTCGCTCTGGGCCGTGTTGGCCCCACTGCGATAACAAGCGGCCTTTCGGNGTGAAATGGTTAATNCGTGAGTAATGCGGCTCGACNACGACGATGTTCCCTTCGTGATCAANTGCCATGCCTTTGGGTCGACCACGTTCGATTTCTGGCATTTGCCATTGCAGCAGATAGTTGCCGTCTGAATCGAATTTCTGAATGCGTCCAGTCATGTCACATANATAGACATTGTCGTCTCGGTCCACTGCGATTGACCGAGGCTTTACAAATTGTCCAGNCGCATTACCTCGACTACCAATCACGAGCGCTTCCGAAAATATACTGCTTTTTATTCCGTCATCGCTCGGCTTATTGCCACAAGCGCTGAACAGCACGCTGCAAGCCAGTGCAAATGCTAGACTAGGTCGCGATTCTGTTGAAAANCCTACTATCAACTTCACCAATCGTTGCNTAATCCNNCAGTTTTGCAAGTTCACTTCTACAATTAAAAATTCNCATAGNANATCTGTAACGATGTCAACGAGCTANGNCATTCGCTCGTTACTATTGATGAATTACCAAGCGATACGCCCTGCCGAGTAGCATCCATACAATCGTTAATAATCGAAACCATTTGCCTTGACCGAAATTCCGTCTCCTTCCATTTTGCTTTTCTAATGAATTGTATCTTTCATCATATCTTTGTTGCAGTTTTTGCGGTCTTATTCATGGCAGTTCGGGGGGCTGATGCCGAGGATGCAAAAGTTACTCATCACTACGCCAATAACAAAGGAATTAAGATTCACTACGCCAGGGCTGGCAATTCCGGTCCACTAGTTGTGATGATCCATGGTTTCCCGGATTTTTGGTATTCTTGGAACGAGCAGATTAAGGCTCTGCAATCGACACACCGCGTTGTGGCAATGGATTTGCGGGGTTATAACCGTAGTGACAAACCCAAGGGACTCGATAATTACGCTATTTCTAAACTGGTTTCCGACGTCGCTGCGGTGATTCGCGACATGGGCGATAAGAATGCGGTGATCGTCGGACACGATTGGGGTGGCATGGTGGCGTGGACATTTGCCATGACGAAACCGGAGATGACCGAACGCTTGGCTGTGCTGAATCTGCCGCATCCAAAAGGTCTAAACCGTGAATTGGCAAATAATCCAGACCAGCAGCGTAACAGCCAGTANGCAAGAAATTTTCAGCAACCTGGTGCGCACGAAAAAATGAATGCCGAGCGGTTAACCCGATGGGTTAAGGGAGAGACTAAGCGAGCGAAGTACATCGAGGCGATGAAGCGTTCGGACTTCGAGGCAATGCTGAACTACTACAAGCGCAATTATCCGCGTCCTCCTTACATTGAGGATTTCTCGGAGCCTATACGCCTGAAAATGCCAGTGTTACTTATCCATGGGCTAGATGATAAGGCGCTGCTACACGGTGCGCTGAACCATACGTGGGAATGGCTCGATAGCGACCTAACACTGGTGACGATCCCGGNTGCAGGTCATTTCGTACATCATGACCGGCCGAAGTTTGTCAGTGGGACGTTAAAGATGTGGTTGCTGCGGGACCGTTGATCACGGTTTGCGAATTTCGATGCGGTAGTAGCGATTCGGCTGCGGTGTGCTGAGAAACTCGGAGAGCCGGACGACGCCGGCGTTTGGTCTGGGATCGAGACTACCGACGGTGCGCCAGTTACTTTCGGTTAAGCTAGCTTGTGCTTGCAGCCGGTAGGCGATNCCNGGGCGGGCAATGAAATCGACCATAACTGTGCCGTCGGTAATGGTGATCGACTCAAGAGCAAGGTNGCTTGTGGCGTCTGCGGGATCTGTGCCGGCGAAATATTCCGCAAGATTCGTCAAGCCGTCGCCATCTGGATCCAACCGGGCGTCGTTTGGGCCTAAGCCGTGGTTATTTTCCCAATCGTCCGGCAAGCCGTTTNGGTTGGAGTCGAGCCGGTTTGAGGTGCCGGGCGTGTGGATGCCTGGAAACCTGGTAATTGCGCTGGCTCCGTCGGGAAAGCGCCCTTCGGAGACTCCTTCGGATTGGCGGGTAAATGTCACTTCGTCAATGAGTCGATCATTTGAGTCGATTAGGGTGATGCTTTCACCGCTGCCGCGGAGCTTGAATGAGACATGGTCGGCACCGCGTTCGGCTCGCCCGTCGGCGATGACTTTTTGATGCGCGAAATAGCCGCCGCCGATGAAGCTGTAATTGGGGATNCGGTGCAGTCCTAGATTGGCNGGATTGTCGGATAGGGCGATTCCTTCCAANGCCACAGGTTGGCCAGTGGGATTGAACAACTCAAACCAATCGTCGCCTTCAGTCGGGTCGGCCATCCATTCGTTGATGCGTAGTTGGGCCGGATCGCCGGTGGCGAGCGGTTGGTTCGCTGTGCCTGGGGTGGGTTCGGCTGGAGTCCACACCGTGTGAGCTAGCGGATTTCGGCCCAGTGCCAGATTCGGAGCTTGTAGGCCGAATACGATGCCATCGAGCAGCGCNCCGCCGTNTACCCGTGCGTCATGAAGATATAGTGCATCGCCNGAAGCCTTGAGGCCGAAGCCGGTATTCGTGGCTGAGGTCGGCCGGTCTGGGTCGCACTCAAAGACTGCGTAGCTTCCGGCGGCAATTACGCTGCCGACGGGNAACACAAACCGATGTGGTGAGTCGGGTGAATCACTCAGCCCCATGCCGGACAGGTTAATGGGAACGGCNAATGGGTTGTACAGTTCCACCCAGTCTGGATAGCCACCGCCGGTTACACCGAAAGATCGATTGTCGGCAAGCAACTCGTTAATCAAGAGTTCTGGTGCGCCGCCGGCTGAAGCGATTTCAGCCTCGAGCCGAAGGCCGAACATGATGTCGCTGCTATTCCCGCTGACTTGGTGGACTTCGACAGCGAGCGTGTTTTCGCCCGATTGAAGTAGAGCGGTATCAAGGTCAAACGGCCCCTCAAGCGTGGCGTTGATGATATTTCGTCCAGCGAGNATTTCGTGGTGCGGCGCGGTGTCCGGCCGCATGCCTAGGCGCAGCATCTCCTTGCCGTTAAGGTAGAAGATTGCGCCGTCATCNATTACCGTCCAAATCTTCAGTCGGATTGGCGGAGTGCCACTGCTCCAGTTGAAACTGGTGCGGAAATAGAACGTTCTNGGGCCAAGCGCGAGCGCAGTGTTCACTTGGGCCGGCATTGGGCTGGACTCTTTGCCGAGCAGCGCCCGACCGCTTGGCCAAGTGGCATCGTCGAAGCCCTGTTTGGCCCAGTCGGCCGCTGGCGCGTCAGTATCCTGATGGTATCGCCATTGGGCGGCCATATCGACGAGGGTTAAATCGACAGGGGTCGGGTTGATGATCGGCTTTGCAGGGTTGAGCGAGCCGGGGCTAGGAAGAGGCAACTGTTCGATTGCTGCGTCCCCGTCCGGCACGCGTCCCATAGAAATGCCNGGTGTTTGTGGGGCATACCAAACTTGGTCGATGACCGTTCCGTCNTTATCGAATAGTGCTATCAACCCTTGATCNGCTGATAGTTGAAAGCCAAGCTTCTGTCTTCTGCCGCCGGAACGAAAGGCCAGCGCCTCACCGGCCCCGATATAGGAGAGCGCGTGGAATAGCTGGTGGGTCGTTTGCCTCAGCGGCCGATCGGTTAGCGATACGTCCCTCAGCGAAACCGGCAGTAAGGAGCCGTTGAACAGTTCCACGAAATCGTCGTTATCCGTGTCGGTGTTTTTGGCCAACCACTCGTTGATACGGAGCNTTGATGCGGGGCCAAGTGGTGCGGGTCGGTTGGCCAGCCCTGGTGTTGGCTGTGCCAGCCCCCAGCCCCCCGTTAGTCGTGCAATGGAATGATCCAAGAGCTGTGGGCCGTAAACTACCACGTCTAGCAGACGGCCTCCCCGTGCCGGCAGGTCGAACAATGCAACCGACTCNCCGCCGTCGGCTAGCGAGAAGTNAAGGCTTAGGCCGGGCGTNTTTCGATCTCCTNCNGTGACGACTATTCGTTCGTCCGGCCCGAGTTCCGTGCCGTCAGGAAAGACGAACTTTATCGGCGCGTCTGCGTTATCCGTGAGGCTCATGCCGGAGAGATTCACGATGAATCTACTGCGGTTGAGAATCTCGACCCAGTCGCCTTCTACAGCCTTGACTTCGCTGATTAGAAGTGGCGTGGCATCATCAGAGACGGTCCAGGACAACGTATGTGGTGACGACGTCCACTTCCCGGCGTCGTCGCGCCCGAGGACTTCGAGCGTGTGTTGCCCCTCNGTCGTGATGTTAATAATGAGCGGATCAGCGATAGGTTTCGGCTTGCCGAAATCCTCGCCGTTTAGCCGGAACCGGTAATGCGACAGGCCTGGCCCCCAGACGGTAAGTTTGATGTTGCGGTTGGGCGTGGGTGAGACTGGCGCACCGCCTAGAAGGAGCCGCTCTCCTTGCGGGCCGATGTCGCTACCAAGGCGGCCTATCGCGTTGGTAGCGATGGCGGGGCCTTTGATGTTGCCGTCACCCGGCAGGAACGGCATCTGAACAAACAGACTGTGCGTGACCTTGCCTTTTGAGCCGGGTGGGAATAGATCTGTGCAACGTTCGAACAGATTGTTCGTCCATTCGTTTTTGCCGTTACNAGGCATATTATCAAATTCGGCNACGTAAACNGTACAATCGGAGAACCGGTTGCTATGAGCCGCCAGTGATACTCGGCCGGAGAGTNGAAGCGCGACGTCCGTTTGGCCAAGCCGATTGCGTGCAAGGACCGCACTTGGCCAAATGTCGTCAGCTGTGCCCTTAATGGAAACCGTTGCCGAGCGATTAGCCGGCGATTCCGGATGGCGGAAATTATGGAACATGTTTTCCCAAAGGAAACTGTTGCAGTCGGACAATGCGACTGCCTCCTGGATGCCTCCGGAAAACCGGTTGCCGCGTAGCTCCAGCCAGGCGNTTAGCTGGCCCTGACCGTCAAATGCGAACAGNGGGGCTGAGCGATCGGTTGCCGCAAAATGGTTGTCGNTNAATAGCACTGGCGTGTCGCCGGCAAATCCNCTGCCGGTTANGANCGGCAGCGCAGCCGACNCAGCTGTTTCGAATGAACAATCGGTGGCTACTAGCGCCGAGTTNGAAAACTGGATCGCCGTGCCGAANAGATTGTGAAAGTTGACGCCGATCAAATCGAGGTCTGAGCCATCAGTCTGTATCGCATATGCGTCCGTCGCAATGGAGAAAATGTTTACGTTCGCAAGTCGGCTTGGTTTATCGGAATCGATCCACCGAATCCCGCGCCAGTGGTGGTCCGTGCCTGGAGGCACTGTCAGCGTGACCGGCCGGTTCGATTCGCCTCTTATCCTCAAGCTACCTCGCACTTCGAGCTGGGCGTTCTTTTCGAAATAGACCATGGCACCGGCCTCGATCGAGAGAGTTGCCTCTTTTTGGATCACTGAGTTGCCGGGGAAAAACCACGGGCCAGCGGATGCGGACAGCACAGTGTCGCTTGTAATGAGAGTGTCGATCGGCTGGTGTGCGCCTGTCTCGTGCCAAACTGTGAACTCTAGGCGATCCATTTCGCGATGCTCAGTATCAAAGGCTTGCACGCGGAGATGGTTCAATCCCGGCTGCAGTTCGAAGGCGGCCGCTTTCCATTTGGCTTCCCAGGCCGACCAGTTTGCGGCAGTGCCGTTGATCGTAATCAAGCGGGTAGCGATGGCATCCGCCCTACCCTCGAGTGCGATTTGCGCAGTTGCAGATACAAGGTGTCCTTGCTTGACAGGTAGGCTGGTTGCGAGGGTCAATTTGTGTGGGATTTGTGACAGAATAAATTCGCGCCGTTCAGCGACAAATTGGTTTAGACGATCAATTTCCGTTTCATTCGTTAGTCCACCGATTATCTGTTCCACAAGGGCGGATGTCTGATTCGCGGTGAACACCGTTTCCGCCTGCCTCTGCAGTTCAGCGAAATAGTGCGGTACAAACGCCGGGTGTTTCAGGAAACGGGCCACCTGGTCAGGCTTCGTCAAGTGGCCGCTCGCTTGGGCCGGTTCGGTGGCTTTGAAGAGTCCCGCTGTCGGGCTGCCAGGTGTGTCTCCCCGGCCAAGGATTGTGTCCAAATCGTAAGCCATCAGCATGTGACGATTACTGGACAAGTCCTTAAACAGGATGAAATCGTCTCCGATGCCGTTACTCAGGCTGGATTCACGATTATCAAAAAACGTGTTGATAGCGAAGAAGCGAAGCCAGTTGTCCACGTCGATCGATGTTTCTACGGCTGCGACAAATTCTTCCTCGGGTGTTTCGGTCAGGAGCCGGCACAGCCCAATCAAGTCTAGCCAATCGTCCTCGGCGGCGTTGGTCTCTTTGAAATAGACCTGCCGGTACGGCTCAGGCTCATCACCGAGGTAGGTGAAGTCGGCCTCCATTGAGCCGGTACGAAGGGTGCGATAAATATTAACGGGGCCAAGGTTTTGCGAGTCTGCAAAATCACCGTCCACCACGTCGTTGTGAGCGTACAGGCCATACATTGGGTATCCGGCCAATGCGGTGTCTGTGCCGTTGAGGCGGACACGCACTAGGCGAGAACGGCCCATTAGGAGGCCAGCTTGCTGACAGAGCGCGCTGCCGAGTAGCTGGATGTGCGGGTATTGCGCGTTGAGGTTGATCTTTTCTACACCTTGCCATGGGGTATCGCTCGGGAAATCGACCCGGTAATTGTTCGGCGATTTCCAGCGGCTACCATTGCCGCGGTTACGGATGTCGGCAAGATAGCGGATCTGCTCCTTGCCGCTCATGCGGGAAACGAATGTCGCATTCATTCTCGCGTCGCTGAATCGGCCGGTTGGGTGCCGCACCATTTTGAGGAAGGCGTCCCTTTCCTTCGGCGTCATGATAATTCGGTAAAATGGGAGTGAATCGTCTGCCACCGTATTATCTACCTGGTAAAGCAGGTTGGCGCGGGGTTCACCCTCAGGGACGGAAACCGCAGGGTGAATGCGATAGTTTTTTTGTGCATCGCTGGCCCGGATGAAAAACTCAACTACCGTGCCGTCGGGAAATGCCGGTATCGTTTGGCCAAACAAGCCGTCTCCCGACAGGCCATCCCCGTGCGCTCCATCATCCAGTAGAGGCATTGACTGGAACACCTTTGCAGAGTCGGGTCGAAAAAATAGCACGGCATTCAATCCAGTATTTTTTTCATCTATCAGCCGCGCTGTGATCCGCACGCGGTTCGTGGAGCGGGGCACGAGAGGCGAGTGGCTCACGTTGAGAATCATTGGTGGCGTGTCTTCGCTGAAGACTGAATTGGCCGCGCCAGGCGTGCCGGCCTCCGCGGAACTGGCTGCCCAGTTTTGTCCATTTCGGTTTGAAAGAAACGGGTTGATGAGCTCGAGTGATCTACCACCGCCGTCGTGTTCGGCCAGCCAATCCCATCCTTGGTGTTGGTGGTGCTTCTGCCCGCGCTGACGAACAGCCCATTCTCCCTCGTCGGCATAGGTCACGGAGTCGATCATTTTGCCATTATCATTCACTAGTCGAACGGTCTCGCCTCGGTTGCTTAACTGCCCGTTCCATCCGGCCAAAACCGGATGGATTCCGGGATGCTTGGCAGTGAATCGGTCGGCATCAGCCGCGACGACGAGATAGCCACCCGCTTGTAGGGTGGCTTTTGGAAAATCAAACCGTACGCCGCGACGAAGCGACCAGCCATCGAGGTTAACTGCCTCATTACCGGTGTTGTGAAGTTCGATAAACTCCTCGTGCACATTATTGGACGCAGGATGATAATGGATTTCATTGATTACTATTCCGCCGAACACCGGCCAGATGGTGATCATGCAGGCGGTGAACAGCACGGCTCGCTTGATTAATGGACGAACTTGCGATGCGAAGCGCAGGCAATTTAATTGTTGATGCATTGCCATACCGTTAATCATCTATCATAAGGCGCAATCGAAAAAAGCTGGAGTCCGGTTGAAGTAGGTCCAGGTGGGTTGATCTAGTTTTACCAGTAGGGGCTAAGACAGGCTGGAATTGCTGTACTGTTTCCCACAACGTACCGTTGACCAAGCGGCGTTTGCGCTGGAGCTCATNCTTCCGATGTGGCTTGGCCTGCCATTGGAGCAAGGCGGTTCCGTCTTGGGCTTGCTTAGCTTCGAGCCGGATCGCGCTGAAAGGATTGACCGGATCGGTGCCNGCAGCGAATTCCNAGCGGTTGGCCAAGCCGTCCCCGTCAAAGTCNTCGCCCGGNCGGACGTCGCCTATCTCCGACACTACATCGTTCGGCTTTGCCTGGACAATTCGCTGCTCCCATGCGTCAGCAAGTTTGTCCGCATCTGCATCCTNAGATTTGNTAGTGGNNAGTNACAGGTCGAAAAATAGGTCGGTGCTGTCTGGGCGCGTNTTGAACAGGTGTACCGCCACAATATTTTTTCCAGGCNCAAGAGACGGAATGCTTTCGACTGGNANNATGGCATTCCACTCTCTAGGAGCGAAATCCGACTCGTTGGCTNGGCCGTTGTGAGGNAGNTCCCCCTGCGGCAGGCCAACTCGGGCGAGTTCCTCACCATTTATATATAGGGCAAATCCGTCGTCGTACATCGCGGTGAACTGTAGCACGCTCGAGGCTTCCAATCGGATAAGTGTGAACTCATTCCGCAAATAAACGCTTGTGTAATTGTCTCGCATATCAGCTAGTGCCGTTTGCACTCCCTCTTGACCGTAGCCGAAAGGCGCGGTGCCGCTTAGCCAATGGCTATCGTCAAAGTCGTGGGCCTTCCATGCGTTGCTTGGTTCGGACGCTTCCTTGACACCCTTCAGCCATTTCCATTGCGTTGATTTTTCTGCAATCCAGGTTTTGGGTGTGGCCGCTTTTTGAGATTCANACCGTACGGCCACCGGGCCGGATAACTCGGCGTTTACCGCTCCCGATAATTCCACCCGGAACGTATCCGTCTCAACTATTCCGGGTATTTNTAGTGAAATGTCCTTCGCTGTTTNTCCAGGCTTAAACTCAATCACTCCATATGTAATCACCTCATCGGCTTCCCCATTTTGTTTTTNCACAAGAATCTTGAAGCCAATTTGCACCGGCTTGGCTGCGGGACGGCTGAGTCCGATGGTTATGCGCCGTGGGTCGATTGNTCTATCCCATTGCCGAAACCCCACGCCAGTTACAAACGGCGAGCTGGATAAAAACGGTGCGAGCAACTTGGCATGATCTGCGGATACCCAAGGCTGGTTGTCCGGGAATGAATGATGCAGTTTGGAAAGGNGATTGCTGTCGATTTTCATCCGGGAGATTTTCTCCGTCCACAGNTCACGGCTTAAGCCCCAGACATCGCGTCGGTTGAAAATGGAGAGACTGGTATTCATGGTCAGGAATCCGAGATGATCTCCAGCATAATTGTCGCCAAAACGGGCACCGACGCCGTTTCCGGTGAGCAGACAATCGTTAAGGGTAACATTCGGCGAGAGGTATCCAGCTTCGACGGCTTGCCCGCAGTTTAGAATGACCGTGTNACGCACTTGCACTNTCTTGTCTGNCCCTGACAATGCTAGCCCTTCGTGGAAGCAGCTCTCTATCCAGCAGCCCGAGACGATTACAGTGCCCGGCGAGTTGCCCCCGGCGTCAATGCCGTCATCTTTGCTCCAGCCGATCAGCGTGTCGATGATCTCGTGTTTGCCAAGGGTGAAATAAAGTGCATCGTTATCACCATCCGCGAAGGTGTTGTCATCGTTCGGGAAATCGAGCAGCGCGCTGTTGCGGATGGCCACAGAACCGCCGTTAAACTGGCCGACNGTCTNGCAGCGTTGCACCACACAGCGGTCGATAGTGAGTTGAGCATCCTCTCCGTGGAATGCCTGTCCGACATTATTGATAAAGAAGCAGTCAGAAAAAGCGNCAGTAGATTGTTCACCCAGAAAAAAGGCGGCCTGTTCGTTTCGGTGCGTACCGGGGATGCTGTTGGCTACAAACCACCACGGGTTGCCACCGCTGCCAGTTACAAATAACCAGTTGGCATCCACTTCTGCCGAGGCTTCCCTCAGTGTTATTCCACCCCATGGCGTGTCCGGTGATTCGGGGCAGAACACGACTGGGGCCGCTTTGGTACCATCGACAACAAGTCGGCCGTGCACCGTCAACTCGACTTTTGACGCCAGCTTGACAACGCAACCGTTTTGGATGATGAGCGCTGCATTCTTTGCGACAGTCAAGTTGGAGGTCACATNAATCCGGGTGTAGGGATCCCACGTCGTTGTTTTTTTTATGTCGTCCTCCACAGTATGCCATTCATTGTTGTCAATAGTGATGGTTTTTTCGGCAGACAANGGCCCNGCATCGAATAGAATTGTTTTCGTTTTATCAACCGGCAGCATTCCTGATCCGAAGCCACGTTTCAGCGTGATGCCNTTGCCGCCTTCAAGCGCACCAGTGAAATTCACGTGCCGGTTTTGCGCATCCGTCACCGTTGCTACCACCGGGACTGGNAGCCCGGTAGGGAATCTATNCGGCATAAATATTTCCAGCCGGGTGGTGTTCCCGACTTNGGTTTTAAGATTTTGGCCCGAGGCGACCGGCGGTAGTGGGGTCCACGGCGGCAGCGCCCATTCCGCTTGGCCCCGCGCCGACTGGATGACGAACCGAANNAGGAGAATTTGTTTTGCCGCTTGGCCAATTGGTTGCTGCACCGAGCGCAGCTCATGATAGCCGGGGGTGGTCACATCGAGCCAGACTCCGTCGGGGATTCGTTGGCCATCGAGCCTATGTTCNGTCGGGGTGGTATCTGTTTGGATGATGCGAATGCGAACCGGACCGTTGGTNACTTGTCTGTCTGAGATGCCNTCAACGACAATCTCACCGTTGACTAGAGCTTGGCTAAGCGCTGCTATCAAAAAGGCTAGCGCTGCTATATAAAGTCTAGACGTAGTGCAGGCGGTTACCATTGGCATTGGGTTAAGGCAGCTTGCGCAGCCGGAAGTAACGTTTCGGCAGCGTTTTTTCGATGAGTTGACGCACGACCGTTTGGCCGCCGTTTGGCTTCGGGGCGACGGAGCGCACGGTGTTCCATTCATCCGGCCTGAGCCGTTCGCATGACTCGATAGCATATGCGCTATTGGGTTGGGCGTGGAAGCGCAGTTCCAGTTGGGTGAAATCGCGAGCCACCGTTATTGCGAGTAAGTCGGTAACGTTGCGCTGAGTGTTGGATTGGCCGGGGGTGGAGGTCTGAAGGGGCATCATGACGTTGTTTTCAGCATTCGGTTTTATTCCCCATGACGCTGCGGCTTCGAACGGGCCAAAGAGGGCTATTGCGCCCATACCGGTTAATTGACCGTGGTCGATCTGAGACAGAAACAGCGAGCCGCCTGTCGGTGGAATTTCGAATCTTCCGGGAATTCCGGCACGGCCGTAAAGCTGATTGGCCTCAAGCAGAAGAAATCCAATGGGCGGGATGGCTAGGCCACTTGGTAGCCGGAACTTGGCAAAGTTTGACGCCGTGTCGCTAAGGAACCAGCCGCCAATATTCACCGCTTGACCAGTAGGGTTGAACAACTCGATCCAGCCATCGCTGCCACACATCACCTCGTTGATCCATAGGTTGGAGTTCAAATCAGCCAGTTCGTTATCGCCTCGGCCAGGGGAGCCGCCTGTGAACAGACTGGGCGTCCAGCTATCTTTGGACGACCAGTCGCTTAAAGCGCTGGTGGGATTAAGCAGGACAAGTGACAGTCCCCTGCCAGCGGCTTGACGATGCCAGTTGCCGTTATATTCGAGCGAGAAAACCGTTTCGCCCCATGTTGTTTCAAGCCGAATGGTTTCACCGCTGTTGGATAGTTTGCCGTCCCACGGGCCAACCAAGATTGCATCTCTGCCTCCCGGCACAGAACGGATCAGCTCGGGATTCCTTGCTATGACAATCCGTTGTCCGGCCTCCAGTTGCTCGCTGTCGGCTAGCGTGAAATCGTACCGCACTCCGCCGGTCAAGCGGAGATCTCGCAANGNGATGCTACTCCGGCCGATGTTTTGCAGTTCAATGAACTCGGCGTCCGGATTGGNGGCTGGGTGGTACATGATCTCCGTGATGCGCAGGAAGTTCTGGAGAGGTTGGATCGACGGTGCGGAGGTGGCGAATTCAGCCGGTAACGACCAGTGGCTGGATCGGCCGGTTTTGTCCTTGAATCGCGCCCGTACGCGATAGGTTTTGCCCGGTTCGACTACGGCCGGCGGAATGTGCACCTCCGACGAAAAAGTAACCAGTTCGCCTGAGTCCCAGGCAGCGCGCCACTCAAAGAGTGGGAGCCGAGCTGGCTGGGCGGTGGGATTGTAGTCGGTATCGACCTCTGCGATACGCCAGCGCATCGAAGCAAACGTATTATCTCCCTGCGGGTCGGAGAAGTGGCTAGTTTCAAATAACAGGGCGTTGGCTGGATAATTCTCCGGCCCTTTGTAGGAGATTTTAGGTGTGCTGGGAATTCGTGTCGAGTCTCTCTCAGCTCGGGCTAGTTGATCCAAGTGAGCCGCTCGGCCGCCGCTGGGTACGGTAGGGCCGGAGTTGCCGGACCAACCTCGGAATGCAAAGTTTTTCATGTCGCGTACCTTGGTTTTCATGGGGCCTAAATCTCGGCCGTTAGGTGCGGAACGCCAGCGGTCGCGGTCCGCCATAGAAAACTCGCCGATCAACCCGGCCATATGGTCGATTACCGGGTGGAGAATTTCTTCCCTCCAGACGAGGTCGCGGAACTCGCGGATGACATTGCGGTAATGCTGCCTAAATGTTGCGGTGGCCTGCCCGGAGGAGATTGCGTTTTTCGGGTAGTCAATGCCTTGGCCCCAATTTGGTCCCCATGATGCGTCTGCATCCCACGGCAGCACGGTCAGGCGGCCAAGTGGCGTTTCCATGCTCGGCTCGAAATACCAGGCCCGGTTCTTGGAATGTGAGTCGCGCGGCCAGTAGTCGTAATGTCGGATCGCCTCGCATATGGTATGATAGCGGTACCAGAGATCCCAATTCACGTGCGCATGTAGCCAGTCCGCGGAGCGCGCGGGACGGAGCTGTTGGCGGATGTTTTGAAAATCTCGGTCATCGGTGACTGCGGTGCGGCCTTGGTTGCGCTTGACCCTTTTGCCGTCGAAGATGCCATCCTTAAGCTTGTATAGGTTGCCGTCTTCTAGTTGATGGGTATCCAGAAATCGAGCGTCGTAGTCCTCCATCGCGAGCTGCATTCCCCAGAAGTCGCCGGTATATTGGCCGTTGGTATTCGTCGGGGCTTCTGTCGGGCCTGTCAAGGCGCGGAAATGAAAGAAGTGCGTATGCGGAGCGGGGACGCCGAGCAGGTTCCATAGGAGTGAGTTCACACTTTCGGTTAGGCCGAAATTTCCAACGCGTTTGTTGTCGAACATTTTCCCAGTATTGAGCGTGCGCCACTTGAACGGATACTCCTCGCCGTAATTATTCTTTGCCTGCAGNTAGTGGCCACGGTTGAACCGGAATCGCATCGATCGCTTACCGCCACCGCTGTAGCGATCGTTGGCCTGCCGTAGCCGGTAGCGGATGTGGTCGTACACCAAGCCGTCGTATACGAACGCGCCCTCCCAGTTGAACTTGCTGCGGGCTTCGGTCTTGGACTTGGGGATCTGGTTAGATTTGTAGGCGTTGCACTGGTCGAAATCACTTTTTCGCGTGACCAGCATGTAGACTGGCAGCTTCCTCATGACCTCTGTTGAGTAGGTATGGCTAAGCCCTTTAGGGTGTACGGTGTGTCGTGTCGGCTTGTATGCCGGTACGCCGTCGTATACGAAAGCCGCGAAGTTCAAAGACGGGTCGCCCTGCAAGGGAACCTGCACCGAGTCCATCCCGTCGGAGGCGGTGATTCGGTACCGGAACAGTGTCCGGTTCTCCTGCGCGGGGATTCGCGCTGAATAGACGCTGTCGTCACTGGCGGCGTCTCCTTCCATTCCGTCGTCGAGCATTGGAAGAGTCTGCCAGTTTTCTTCTTTTTCGAATTCTGGATTGATGGGAAGCGGTTGGCTGGCATCCGAGAGCAGACTCGAGTGGGACAGTGGCAAATAGGCGGGGAGATAGTCACCTGGCGGGACCAATTGGTAATGTACGCGAACTGCCTCCACCCCGTTCGGATCTGTNATCTTCGCCGTGATGAGGAACTGTTTTCCCGAGGTTGGCTGGCGTGGGTCTGTGATGACTTGCCTAATTTGCGGTGGGGCGTTCGTGGCAAAGACAGAGTTGCGGCTGCCGGGTGTCGGGCTGTCCGTTGCACTGGTTTTGGGCGGGACAAGCAGCACGGCGTCGATCGAAAGGTCACTGCTGCCTAGCGTGGCATTGATCACGTGAATGGCAATGACGTTGTCGCCCTTTTTCAGGAAGGAACCGGGATCAGGTAAGTCGATCAGTTCCCACTCGCGTTCGTGGTCGGCGACGCCGGTAGTGGAGTCGTGTCGCATCTCGCCGCCGCCGACGTGTCTCCGTGCTAACTCATGTCCGTTGATCCAGATGATGCAGCCGTCGTCCACGTACAGCTTTAGCCGTAATGCCGGTACGATGGCGGGGTCGTCCACGCGAAATTTGTGGCGCAGATAAACTGTGGAGTATTTGTTCCGCATATCATCGAGTTTCGTTTGGTCGTCGTTATCGCCATAGCCGATGCTGGTGCGGCCGGTTTTCCAGTCGCTATTTTCTCTGAATTCAATTGTTCTCCAAGCAGTGCCTCCGGTCGGTGGTGAGGTGCCTTTTTTGTATCGCCAACTACGGTCGTTGTGATCGATGAAGACCGTCTCCTTCCAAGGGGTTTCACCTTGACGCTCCTCGTCGGTCGAGAGCCTCCAGCTTCCACCGAGGTCGTTGTCGAGGTCGGGATGGATTAGCTCGATGGAGTTACCGTCTTTGCTGCCTACNGGCCAAGGAAACTCGCTTCGGTACGTTACTGCATCGGCCACGTTTCCCTGCTTGTTACGAAGCACAAGCCGCTCTCCGTCGTTGGCCAAGCGCCCGATGTATGGGCCAAGCGCTTCGGTCGAGAACACAGACTTTAGTCTCTTGGGGTCTTCAGCTATGACCAAAAATCCGCCCGGCTCTAATAGCGTTCCCTCCGGAAATGTGAAGTCGATGCCTTGCGAGAAGTTCCAACCGGAGAGATTCACCGCCACTGCCATCCGATTGTGAATTTCAACAAACTCTTCCGGAGAGGTCTTATCGGCCGGTTTGAAGTGAATCTCGTTTATTACCACTGAGCCTTCGGTCAGAGTGGCGAGTGCAAATAGTATGCTAAAACAGGACAGGCAGTTGTTCACGGGCTGTTGCATTCTCAGTAGTCAGGATGCCATGGGAGATGTTTCATANATTCAGCTGTTTTCATTCTCTCGCCATACTTTCGTGTGGGCTGTTGGCGCAGCGTTGTGTGGTTATTGCGTCCAGATGTTTGGGATTGTGCCTGTCAAAGGCAAGAAAGGCCAGATTCACCCGTGGATTAGACAACCGCTGGTTCTTGCTGGGTGAGGCAATGAAATGAACCGAGACCCCAGATCAGGTCGGTCGAGTCTAAGCCGATGACAGGCCGGCTGGGAAAGCAGTCTCGCAGAATATCCAGTGCTAGTTCGTCGTTCTTNTCACGGAATGTTGGNACAATGACGTGAGCGTTGCATATGTAAAAGTTGGCATAACTGGCCGGGAGCCTTTGGCCGTTTGACACGAGGCGACGTGGCATCGGCAACTCCACGACTTCGAACGTTTGGTCAAGGAGTGCAAGGTTTTTGCGCAGCGATCGGTGGTTGGCATCGCGTTTATCTGGTTCGACAGCTGCAACGACTTTATTTGGGGCAACGAAACGGGCGATGTCATCGACGTGTCCGTCTGTGTCGTCACCTTGTATGCCGTCGCCAAGCCAAACGATTTGATCGATCCCGAGGTGGGTACGCAATTTCGATTCGATATCGTGCTTGGTTAAGTTCGGATTACGATTGGGATGCAACAGACAGGACTTAGTTGTTAGCACGGAGCCTTGGCCATTCACGTCGATGCTGCCGCCCTCTAGAATCATACTTGGCTCAAGCAGTGGCAGACCAAGAGCAGTGGCGATGTGGCCCGGTATGGCATCGTCAAGGTCGTAAGGTTTGTACTTTTCACCCCATGCGTTGTAACCCCAATTGACGATAGCGCGTTCGCCGGTTCCTCGGATGACAAACTGCGGCCCGTGATCGCGACACCACGGTTCGTATGTAGGGAATGGATGAAACTGTACTTTTTCCATAGGAACTCCTTCTGCCTTGAGCGCGCATTTAGCAGAGCGCTCGAGGTCNGGGNCCCATATATTTATGTTCGCAGTTTCCCCATCGGTGATCAGATGCACAAGCCGCGCCAGAACTGGTGGCACTGAGTTGTATCGGTCAGGGAAGCTGACGCCATCCGGTCTTGGCCAGGAAAGCCAGGTAGAGGCGTGCAATGTCCATTCAGCCGGCATGCGCCAAGCGGGCTTTGATGGAGTGGGAGCNTTAATGTCCANNTTAAGGTAGCGGTTCNGTTGCTGCTGCNGTTGTNAGGAGGTACCAGTCCTCTCTCGTCAGCAAAAGATCGGTTGCTTTGACTGCNTCTTGAATATGTTCGGGATTGGTGCTCCCTATAATGGGTATGATGTTTGCTGGATGACGCAATAGCCATGCGAGAGCGACGTTGGTACGGCTGCATTGTTTCTCTTTNGCGATTTGATTAAGGANATCTCGAATCGCCTGTTCTTNTGTGTGATTTGGTTTCTGAAGCCTCACAGGATANTCACTACCNAGTTTNCCTTGAGCCAATGGACTCCAGGCNAGAGGTGTNATTNNATTTCGATTGTANTGGTTGAGTGAGCCGTCTTCTANGGCATTCCGNTGGATTAGACTGATCTCGATNTGGTTGCAGTGAAGCTTCATCGGGCAGNTGGCCTGTAGAGTGCTAANTTGGTCAACGGTGAAATTGCTGACTCCAAATTCACGAGCTTTTCCNGACTGCTTTAATTTNTCGAATGCGGAGGCGATTTCTTCAGGTTCCATTAGATAGTCNGGTCGGTGGAGCTGATATAGATCGACGCAATCAATCCCAATACGTTTGAGGGATGAATCGCAGGAGTTNAAAATGTGTTCCCGTGAAAGATCATATCGATGTGGTAGACCCNTTTTCGGTTCGTCTTTTTTTCTTATGCCGCACTTGGTCGCGACTAGAATATTATTTCTCATACTTGGGCGTTCTTTTAGCGTTCGCCCGAATACCTCCTCAACCAGACCGTTACTATATATATCTGCAAGATCGAACAGGGTGTAACCGGCATCATAAGCTGCATTTATGGCGTCTTGTCCCCTTTTTTCATGCACTTCGTCGATGGGTGGATGGGAGATAATACCTGTCACACGCCAACATCCGTAGGCAAGGCGGCTAGATACCAAGGTGGATTCTCCCAAGGTGATCGTTTGCATGACTGAATGGAATTCACCTTAGCATATCCTCTTAGCCAAACCAAAGAAAACCGACTGGAGTCTCGAGCAGGAGCCGCCGCCCTTATGTACGACTATTGGACATCATATCCGCCGTGTAGGTGGAGGATTTTATAAACGTTTTTTGGGATGTGGATTAGCTTTGGCTAAGCGGGTTTAATTTAGGTAATCACGTGGATCGGCGACGTGGCCGGCGAGGGCGCTGGCGGCGACGGTAGCTGGGCTGGCTAGATAGACTTCGCTCTCCTTACTACCCATACGACCTGGGAAATTGCGATTGGTTGCACTGATACACTTCATGCCGCCTTCGTTCATGCGGCCGAAGGTGTCGACCGGGCCGCCGAGGCAGGCGGAGCATCCTGCGTTCTCGGTCATGCGCACACCGGCATCGGTGAGAATGTTCCAGACCGGTTTGCCGTCCCAGTATGTGGTTTGCAGGTCGTTGACTATCTCTGGGGTGGCAGGTACGCCAAAGGTATCAATGCATACCTCCTGTCCGTGTACCACTTTTGCGAACGCAAAAAAATCGCTGGTTTTGCCNCCTGTGCAGGAGCCGATGTAGGCGCGGTCGAGTTTCATGTCGGTCATCTCGCGGGCAAGCTTGCGGTTGCCTGGATCAGGGTGGCANGCCACAGTCGGTTCGAGTGCGCTAAGATCGATCGTCAAGTCGTGAATGAACATCTCGTCTTGATCGCGCTCGACTGGTTNGTAGTCGCTTTTGGTGCCGTTGAGCTGGGTGCGTTCTGCGACGACCGCCTTGGTTTTNTCNTCGTACTCAAAAATGCCGTTCTTACCGCCCGCCTCAATGGCCATGTTGGCNACGGTCATCCGGTCGTCCATNGACAAGTTGGATGCACCCGGGCCATCGAACTGCATCGCGCGATAGGTTGCNCCGTCGAAGCCGATTTCTCCGATNACATGNAGGATGATGTCTTTGGCCATNACNCCAGTTTGCATCTCACCTTCGAGGCGGAAGTGCATCGTCTCCGGCACCTTGATAAGTAGCTTGCCGGTNCCCATCACGAAGCCGGCGTCGGTGTTGCCGATGCCAGTTGCAAACTGGTTGAAAGCCCCGGCCATGCAGGTATGCGAGTCNGTGCCGAACAGGATTTCTCCGGGCCGCAGATGCCCCTTTTGAGGTAGGGCCGCGTGGCACACGCCAGCATAGCGGGAGCCGTACTGGCGCTTTAATAGACCCTTTGAGGGATCAAATTGCCATTTGTCATCATCTTTATCGATTACATCGTAAAAATAAGGCAATGACTGTTCCTGGGCGAAGTCACGTANAATGTCCACGTTACGATTGGATAATGAGTCTGAGGTGAAAATGTAATGGTCTGGGATTATCACGATTTTATTCGCGTCCCAAACCTTTGCATCTTTGCCGAATTCTCGCTTGAACACCCCGATGGTTCCGGGTCCACAGACGTCGTGAGTCATCAATGTATCCACGTTCACCCATACGTTCTCGCCGGCGATTACCTCACTTTTACCCGATGCCCGGGCCAATATTTTTTCAGTAAGCGTCATTGCAGCAAAGCCAATTTACCGGCGTACCTCCGTTCACGCAAGGAAGCGCTGGAGATTTCGCGACACTTAGATATGAATGCCGGCGACAACATCGCGGCTTTTGAGCTTGGGCGAGTAAGGCTCGAGCGGCATAGGTTTGTTGTGGTCGAGGTGTTCGCGGCAGATGGCGAAAAAGTCTTTCTTAGTCTGGGCACGGCGGATGTCGTGCAAAAAACGTCCCTCCGAGTCGACGCCTAAACCGAAGTAGTTCATGTACTTTTTCATTTTCTGCACTTGGCTACTCTCAATGTAATTTTCCGGCGCNGTCATCTNGAACAGGTCAGNTANATAGTTGAGTACTTCGAGTCCGCTTGGCAAAGTGGGAGTTTCGTTGTGCAGGTGCTGGCGGATTTGAGTGAACAGCCAAGGGTTCCGGATTATACCTCGTCCAATCATGAGTCCGCGTGCCCTGGTCTCGGTTAGCACCGACTCGGCCTTGGCTGCGGAGTAGACGTTGCCGTTGGCAAAAACCGGACAACCGGCTTCTCCGACCGCGCGCGCGATTAAGTCGTAATGCACTGCGCTGCGATACATTTCCTTAACCGTTCGGCCGTGGACGGTTAGCAGGTCGAGNTTGTGCTTCGAAAAAATTTGGAGCAACTCGTTAAATACTGCTGGGTCGTCGAACCCGAGCCGTGTTTTGACCGTGAAACGTATTTCGACTGCCTCCCGCAGTGCGCCGAGAATTCGGTCGACGCGTTTCGGTTCTCGTAGNAGTCCACCACCGGCGCATTTCTTGTAAACAATAGGAGCNGGACAACCNAGATTGAGATCAANCGCGGCGATGGGATGCTTTTGCAGTTCGCGCGCTGTGTGCACAAGATCGGGGATGCTGTTGCCGATCATCTGGGCGACAACCGGCTGGCCGGTGGGGTTCTCCGTGATCGAGCGCAGGATCGNTTTTTCCAAGCGGGAATCTGCGTGCACGCGGAAGTATTCGGTGTAGTAAATATCTGCTCCGCCGCGACTCTGGATTACCTCCCAGAATGGCAGATCGGTGACGTCTTGCATTGGGGCCAGGGCCAACACCGGCTCGGCCCGTTGCATCAGAGCATCAAACTGTTCAACCTGTTTTATGCGCAACATTCAGCTCGCGGTTTTCTCTCGCTTAGTTAGACGCTTGGCAATCTCAAAACGCCGTCGGCTTGCCTTGGCTAAGCGAATATGTCGACAATGCTTCCCGAAGCCATGCGCGAAATAAAACGTCATTCATTACGCGGGGCAAACGGTTGTTGCTGCCGGTTGGGCAAGCGTTTGGCCAAGCTGTTTCTTTTACCAATCATGGCAAATTCTCAACTAATCGGCGCCGGTTATGATCGGCCTTACGGTGATCCCAAGCTCAGCCGCTCGGTGGTGATGGCGCCCAATGGAATGGTTGCCACCAGCCATACGCTTGCCGCCGAGGCTGGTGTGGACNTCCTGAAACGGGGTGGCAACGCAATTGACGCCGCCATAGCGGCTAACGCGGTGCTNGGTGTTGTGGAGCCGATGAGNTGTGGCATAGGNGGNGATCTGTTTGCCATTGTCTGGGATGCGAAGTCGAAAAANCTATATGGTCTCAACGCCAGCGGCCGNTCGCCGCTCGGCATTTCGCGTCAGCTGATTCGTGAGCGCGGACACGANCGCATCCCGATAAAGGGACCGCTCAGTTGGTCAGTGCCGGGGTGTGTCTTAGGTTGGCAAGTGCTGCATGACCGGTTCGGTAANCTTCCGTTGTCCAAGANCCTTGCGCCTGCGGTGCGCTATGCGCGGGACGGTTTTCCGGTTACTCAGATCATTGCCGGTTACTGGAGTGGCAGCGAAGGGATATTGAGCGAAACCGAGACTGCCAGCCGAGCNTTCCTCAAGAATGGCAAGGCCCCNAAGGAGGGTGAGCGAATGACAAANCGCGATCTGGCCAAGGTTTATCGTGCCATTGNCAAGGAGGGAGCGAAGGTGTTTTACGAAGGCTGGATTGCCGAGGAAATGGTGAGCTACAGCCAGTCGGTCGGCGGCCTGATNACGATGGAGGATCTCAAGCGGCACACCTCGGAATGGATCGAGCCGGTCAGCACAAACTACCGCGGTCATCAGATTTGGGAGCTGCCGCCCAATGGGCAGGGTATTGCTGCGCTGCAGATCCTCAATGTTTTCGAGCTATATGACATCGCGGCGATGGGACACAACTCGGCCGACTACATTCACCTTTTTACCGAGGCTAAGAAACTGGCGTTTGCGGATCGGGCTAAGTTTTATGCTGACCCGCAGGTGGAGAAAAATTTGCCGATCGCAGAGCTGATCTCTAAGCCTTATGCCGTGCAACAGTCCAAGCGCATCAACATGGCCAAGGCCGCTCAGCGTGTGCCAGTTGGTGACCCGCAGCTCAAGCACGGTGACACAATCTACCTCACCGCTGTTGACAAGGACCGTAATGTGGTATCGCTTATCCAGAGCACGTACTANGGTTTCGGCTCCGGCCACGTGCCGGGNAAAGTCGGGTTCACTATGCAGAACCGTGGCACTTTGTTNGCGATGGACGACAATCACCACAATCGACTTGAGCCTTTCAAGCGNCCATTCCACACGATCATCCCGGCAATGGTNACGAAAGGTGGCAAACCGGTATTGTCCTTCGGTGTGATGGGCGGCGATATGCAACCTCAGGGCCATGCGCAGGTGCTCGTGAACATGATTGACCACGGCATGAATGTGCAAGAGGCCGCTGACGCCGCGCGCGTGCGTCACGATGGTTCTGACACACCCACCGGTGACGTGATGACCAACGGCGGCCGGTTGATTGTTGAGAGTGGTGTCAGCGACAAAATCTTTGC
>PBKH01000068.1 GCA_002721375.1 Verrucomicrobiales bacterium | reverse complement strand
GGCAGTTCCGGCGGCTGACTCCCCTTAAAAGTGATGCTTGCGAGGTTGCTGCATCCCTCGAATGCGTACATTCCGATGAAGGAGATCTTGCTGCTTATAGTCACACTGGTCAGGCCGGGGTTTTTGTTGAACGCCCATGCGTCGATGTGGGTAACGCTGTCCGGGATCGTGTATTTTCCTCCTCTTGTGCTTGGAAAGCGCAACAGCTTGGTTTTGTATTTGTCAAATAACACACCTTCTTTCGTTGAATACGCCTGATTGCCTGCTCCCACTTCGATGGTATTTAGGGCGTCACAATACCTAAAGGCTGATCCGTGTATGGAAGTAACACTGTCCGGGATGAGAATCGTCTCAAGACTACTGCAGCGGGCGAATGCATAGGAACCGATCGTTGTAACAGTGTGCGAGATGTTTACTTCTTTTAGGCTTTTGCATTGATGGAAGCCATTCCTTGGTATCACGGTTACGCCGTTCGGGATGGTCACGCTCGTGAGTTGGCTGCAATTGGAGAACGTCGATTCCGCGATAGCAGTGACTCCGTCCGGTATGGTGTAGTGCCCGCTCGTCGCAGCTGGGATATGTATCAATTTGTTTTCCCTCTTGTCGAACAACGCACCTGCAGATGAGAAAAATATGCGATTTCCATCCTCTACGAAGACACNGTTCAGGTTTGAACACCCCCAGAAAGGTGCCTTNCCGATGGCANTNACACTGTTCGGNATGGTTACATTCTCNAGGCTGCTGCAACCTGTAAAGGCCCGGTCTCCCAGCGAGGTAACGCTTTCTGGNAGGAGGATGCTTTTCAAGCTTTTGCAATTGGCAAAGACACCTTCGCCAAGGGTAATGATGCTGCCGGGGAGGGTCAGTTCTTCCAGACCGTTGCAAAAAACGAAGGCGTGGTCCCCGATGTGGGTAACNTTGTTGCCNATAACAATGTTCTTTAGGTTACNACAACCATCAAAGGTTGATTTGGGTATGACGGTGAGTTNTTCACCCAGGGTTACTTTTTCAAGTGAGTCGCAACGGCTGAAAAAATAGTCACCAATGGTGATTACGGTGTCCGGGATGGTCACATTCGAGAGACTGCTGCATCTCGAGAATACNGAATTACCCATACTGGTAACCTTTTTTCCTATAGTTACGCTCTTGAGNCTGGCGCATCCCTGAAACGCNCCCTTGTCCACCGCTGTCACNCTGTCAGGAATAACCATGCTCGTCAGGTCAATACACCTGCAGAAAGCCAATTCGCCAATTGAAGTAACACCGTATGGGATGGTTATGCTTTTCAGTTGTTCGCAGCGGTAAAAAACCGACGGTTCGATCGAGGTCACCTTCTTCGGAATGTTCACTTTTAAAAGTGAACCACAGGCTTCGAATGCCGATTCCCCTATGAAGGTCACATCAGCAGGCAGTTTCACTTCCGTCAAGCTCTTGCAGTAAGCAAACGCNTTCGCTCCAATGGAGGTCACCCCTTCCGGAATATTCACGCTACTCAATGCGTTGCAACGGTTGAAAAATCTTTCGCCGATTTCGGTGATCCCGTCCGGAAGGGCGACACTCTTTAATGCACTGCAACCATCAAAGATGGAATTACCCATATAGGTGACCCCTTTGCCGATCATTACAGATTGAAGACTACGNCANCGATAAAAGGCGGAGTTCTCGATGGTGGTGACNGTGTCGGGCAATACCACACTTTTCAAAGANCTGCAGTCATAGAAAGCCGAACGCCCGATGAAGGTGATNCCGTCCGGGATGATTACTTCCGTCAAGTTTTGACATCGACCAAACGCCGATTTGNCGATGCCGATGACCGGCTTGCCTTGATATGTCTTCGGGATCACCACTTTGCCGGAAGCGGACGAGTTGCAATCAACGACTATAATGATCTCCCCCTGCATTTTATAGGAAAGCGGGTCGTTGTTTTGTTGCCCCAAAAGAGACGATTGCGCCAAGACTAGGCAGAATAATAGACAAGAAATTTGATTAGTGTTTTTCATAATGCTGCTTGGGAAGCGTTNAACTAAATTCAAATAAGCTGACCAGTGAAGATTCATTTTCACGTTGAAGGATNTGCTTGANCAAGCGCTTGTTTTATCGCTTTTGAAACAGGTTTGAGAGGATCAGTTGCCTCACCAAGGTTTTCACGCCGTGTCCGTCTTCACGGGTGGCCTTTGCGATGAACTGTATCGCCTCCATGTCGTCGACGGTCATAACCCGACGCAATGCGTAGGTGGACAACTGCTCCAGGAATGCCTTGGCCAAGCGTTCATCCCGGGCAAGTAGTTTCTTGAAGTCGGCAGGATTTGCGAAGGTGCGCCCGTCCGGCAGTTTGCCTGAAGCGTCAACGGGCGGGTCTTCGCCTACTCCGCTCTGTACCCGCTCGGTGGTGCGCCAGCGGCCGATGGCATCGAAATTTTCAAACGCCAAGCCNAGAGGATCGATNTTGGAGTGACATGAGACNCAGTTGGGGTCGGTTGCGTGCGCNTCGAGTTGAGAACGGATGGTGGTCTTGGGTTTGTTGCTTTCGACCGGTTCCAGTGGATCAACATTGGGAGGCGGTGGTGGAGGGGTGTAGGCTAGGATCGCTTCGGATAACCAGGCNCCTCGGTGAACNGGTCGATGCCGTGTGCCGTCCGAGGTTAGGGAGAGAATGGAACCGTGGGTCAGCATGCCTCCTCGCCCAGTTTTTNGGNCAAGCTTNACTCGGGTGAACCCCANTGGATGTGGGCCGGGTATTCCGTAGTGGATCGCGAGCCGTGAGTTTAGCATCGTCCAGTCGGAATCAATCGCTTCACGCAACGACAGGTTTCCTGTGAACATCTCTGCGAAGTAGGNGGTGGTTTCCTNNANCATGCTTTCCTCCAGCCACGGATCGTACTCGGGGTAGAGCTTGGGGTCGGGCTGAAACATTCCCACCCGATGCAGTTGCAGCCACTGCTTCGGGAAGGATTCCAAGAAGCGGTTAATCTTTGGGTCGGCCATCATGCGATCAACNTGCTGTCCGAGGCTGCNGNGATTGCGCAGTTTACCGCTTCTGGCGGCTGCAAAGAGCTGTTCATCAGGCATCGAACTCCATAGAAAATAGGAAAGGCGGCTTGCCAACTCGAAGNCGTTCAACCGTGTGCGTTTTTTGTCTGGAGAACCTTCCTCAAGATTAAAGAAACTGCGAGAGACNAGCACACTTGCGAGGGCCGATTGGTACGCNGATTTAAACGATTCNCCTGCCTCCTGCTCGGCNGCGATNAGATTTGTGTAAGGCTCGATCTCGGCATCCTTCACCGGCCGACGCCACGCGCGCTTGGCGAAACGTTTCAGGCAAGTTCGGATTTCCACGGNATCCTTTTCGTTGGCNGGCATGAGCCCCTTGCGCTTGGCCAAGTCTGCNTCCGTTTTCAGCGGCCCCTCGATTTCTATCCAGTCTATAAGCAGCAATGGCATCACCGGTCTTCCCTGCTCGTCCACCACTTTGGTCCACGGTGAGGGATGCCTCGTTTTAAGGACGGCAACCGAGTTGGTGGTATCGATCAACTGGTTGCGGAACAGCTTGTAAGCGCCATTGGCGTGTTTCTGTGTCCGGGCATGATTTCGGATGTCATAACTACNGGCCGGAAACAAACCCTCAAACTCGATGACCTTTGGGCCGTTCTCCGCCGCGACCAAATCCACTCCATCAAAAGATCTCTTATGATGGCGATGCCAAATCGACAGGTGGGGGATGCGCCCGGTAAAAGCGGGCAGTCCGCTGGCGCGAATCCGCAATCGGTAGCGGCCAGGATGTTGTAGGTCAAAACTCCAACNTTCGCCCAGTTGTAGGAGNTGCCTTTTNCCTTCNCCGGCCATGCGGCGGTCGGTTTTGGTTGGGGTTGCCGAGTCGGTCAATGCCTGCTCCACGACGGCCTCGGCTGCTTGGAGGTAACGCTCAATATGCGAGGGTGCCACCGACAACATGGCTCCGATGCGGTCAAACCCATGAAGGCGTGGATCTTCGTTAAAGGTACTGGGNGCTTCGACGTCGTAGACGACCCCGAGAAGATCGTAGATAGTGTGAGCATACTCTTGCCGGCTCAGTCGGTAGTGCTCCAGCGAACCGCGTTTGGCCAAGCGCATGGCAGCTCCCTCGCGGATTTGTCGAGTAAGNTCATCGACNACTCCACCAATTTCATTGGCAGTTGGCTGCTTTTCTTCCTCTGGCGGCATTTCGCNGGCATTGATGCGGAACCGAACCTCGCTCCATTTTTCCGCAACCAAAGGATTCGTGAAGTCAGTCGAGAGGTTATCGAGACGAAACTTGCCTTTTTGCTTTTCACTATTGTGACAATGAAGACAGTGCATTTTGAAAAATGCACGAGTTGATAAATCGAACTTCGCTCCACCAAGCGCGCCGGTAGTAAGCGTCCCCAACAGAACAATGGTTAATAATAGTCGTCGGCTATTTTTGAAAAGGTTCACGGCAAACGCAGTTTCGACGACATTTCAAACTCCTTGGGACTCGCCAGCCACTCNTCGGCCGGTAGCAACACGTATGTCCACGGCCCTTTCAAGCGGACGATCCGGCCCGGCCGAAATCCTTCCAGCATCTGCGGAAGCTTCACACGCAGTTGATAACCACTGCTTCCNAAGGGCGGATTCTCTGTCTTGTTCCATTCCATTGTTTGTCCTTGAACGGAATATTCCTGATGATAACTCCACGTGCGAAGTGTGTTGGCTGCATCACAAACCTTGGGTGATTTGCCCTGCTTAATTTCCTTGTAGAGCACCGGGTCCATCCCCCCGAACAGGGTGACCGTGATCTCGCCACCGCCGGTGTCTTTGTTTTTTNCCTCATCCACCCACCCTGGCAGAAATCGCGAGCGGATGAGCCGAAGATGGCGCTGCCGCTGGATCTCTCGACATGCTTCCAGACTCTCCTTGTCCAGCCAGACATCGGTGGTGGCCAAGCTGTCGAACGGCCCCCAGGTCAGGTTCACCTGGACTTTCTGNCCCGGTTCGATGTGGTCTTTGCCAACAAGCTGCCGATTTTTCCAGACCCGNGTGCTGTCATCGATATCAAACAATNCCGGCTTGTTTATGCCGCCCTCGATCTCCGGGCCAACCGGTTCCACAGAGAGCTTCAAACGGGGTGCGGGGCCGGCACCCTGCTCAAAGCCAAGTACTTTCCATGATCGGCTACGACGTGAATAAAAACTAGCATCGTCCTCGAGCAGGATCGCNTGGTTGTAACGAAGCGTGGGNGTCTGCTTGAGNCGCTCCTCCATGATAGGGATTGTTTCCTCTTCCCCTTTGAGCGGNAATAGGAACCGCCCATGCATATGAGTGCCCATCGGGATATCGCGGATGTCAGCCGGTGCACCGTGATACCAGATCATCCCGTAAGGTAGCATGGCAAAGTAATGCCTTGGTGCGTGCTGACTTTTACGAAGGGCCCCCCGTCTGTTCATGGGATCACTTATTACGAGGTCGCCGTTGTGGTTAATCCCAGCACCAGCTGGTGGGAAAATTCCCGGTTGGGGCAAATGATCCGCAATGGCATCCGATTCCTTCTCCGCCTTTAACGGCTGGCTTCCGGCAAGGAGAGTTAGGGTAAAAACGATCGCGCTTGGCCAAGCGCGAGTAGTCCCGGCGCAGGCTCTGCGGCGTTTGGCCAACCTCACGTCAAAACCTCCGAAACAACAGCGTTTGAATCCGCGAACGCCTCTTTCTCGACACCTGCCTTTTGTGCGATGGTCAGTAGCAGGTTGCTGAAATGAGCCCTAGAGTTGACAGGGCTGTGGTATATGCTGATGCCATCTCCATAGCCTTTGAAGCCCTTGACCTGTCGGTTGAAATCCACGTGGCTGCCATGCCTGAAACCAAGTTTGGTTCCGCCCGCGAGCACAAGCGGCAGGCTGGTCGTCCCGTGGCTGTTACCGTACGAGAGTCCGCTGCCGTAAAGCGAAACGGTAGTGTCGAGCAATGGTCCGTCGCCGTCGCGCACCTTCGAGAGCTGTTCGAGAAAGTAGGCGAACTGCCGGACGTTGAACTCGTCGCTCCGCGTGAGTTGCTGCAGAAGATCCTTGTCGCCGTTGTGGTGAGAGAGCGAATGGCGGTCGCGACTGATCCCGATCTCTGGCACGGCCGGACCGGTCCCTTCGTTGCCGGTGTTGAAGGTCACCACACGAGTCATGTCTGTCTGGAACGCCAACACGATAATGTCGTACATTGTCCTCAAATGCTCTCCGAGCCGCTCCAGATAAATATTTTGGCTTAGCCTCGATGCGGTGCCAGAATCGATTTTTGGTCGTGGAGTTTCGAGCCACTCTTCAGCGCGCTTGGTGCGAACCTCCACTTCCCGTACCGCGGTTAGGTACTGGTCGAGTCGGCCCCTGTCCTCACGGTTCAGGCTTTTGGTCAGCACATTGGCGTCTTCGAGGATCAGGTCCAGCATGCTTTCCTTGCGTTGAAGCAGGCGGCGCTGCTTTTCAATGCCTCCTTTTGGCTCGGTGAAAAGTGCCTTGAAGGCGTCTCCCGACTGCCGGTGCCCAGGAAGGGCAATGCCATCCGCACTCACTGCGAGAGGCTGCCCTTGGTTGCTGATTTGGAGCGACGGAAACCGAGTCTTTGGCCCGGTCACACCGGCGATCAATTGGTCGACCGATATCGTGTTCCGGTCGGTCGGCCCATGCTTGGCCGCAGTGAGCCACGTCTGAGTGGCACTATGAGCGATCCCAAATGCGTTCGGATGATGCAGTCCACTGATCGGTGAGATGTTCGCCCGGTGCTTGGCCAGGGGCGCGAGGATGCGGGAGAATTCATAGTCCGGTCCCACCTGGGTTAGCTCGTAGTCGTGGNTATTCACTCCGTTGGGGAGGTACACGAAGACGNTCCGGCGCGGCTGCTCNACTGCCTCGGCGGCGCGCAACGGCCTCATGCAGTCGAGCAGCGGTAGGCCAAGCGAGACACCTAGTCCGTGTAGAAAATGCCGGCGTGGCAACAACCATTTTTGGGAGAGAAAATTTGCCATGTCCAAAGACCTTTTTTGCTGAAAGGCAAAACTACTATTCAGGCATGTCTTTTACAATCCCATCAATCCGTTTTATTGCCTGTCGCCTTTTGAAGAAGGAGAACGCTTGACCGGCAACTTGCACGATTCAAAGAATGTGGCGATGACTAACCGTTACACTTTCTNTGNGACTGATTTGAAGTGGATGTTCGTGTTGTTGTCGATCACAGCTTGGCGTTCTGCAGTGTTGGCAGCAGGAGTTGCTGACGATTTCAACAAACAAAAATCGTTTCATGAAACCTGGGTTGAGGAGGTGCCAGTAATGGGGCATCTGGCCGTGGCCATGGATGGTACCGTGCTTATCTTCAAGGAAAATCGAAAGAACGGTTGGGTTGATGTGAAACGTAGCGAAGATGGTGGACAGACTTGGAGTAAACCTATCGTCGTAGGCAAGCGCGTGAAAATCAATGCCGACATGTCGGATGACGGGAGGTACCGCGGGGAGCACGTCGGATGGAGTGAACTCGCAAACGTGACCATCGACGAACACACGGGAGACATCATGGTGTTCGCCGCTGGTCTCAAGCCTGCGGAGGTCCTTTACCGCAGTTGCGACCACGGCAAAACTTGGAGCACTAGGAAGATCGTGATTAAGGCAGACATAAATGGTTGGCAGGGTACGACCTACTGCTGCGACCCGGGTATCACCCTGCGCCACGGCAAACACAAGGGTAGGCTTCTGATGCCGTCGCAGGTTTTTGTGGGGTCTATCAACAAGGACGGCAGCCGTACTTATTTGAACAAGGGACAGGGACGCAAATATTTCGGCAAGCGCTACAGTAATGCTATGTATAGCGATGATGGCGGCAGAACTTGGATCCCTAGCGATCCATACCCCATCCTCGGGACATCTGAGCCAGGGCTCCTCGAGATGACAGATGGCAGCATTTACTACAATGCCCGAACTCATGTTCGGTCCGGCAACAAAATCATAGGTCGCAGCATGAACGGCGGTCAAACTTGGGTCGATGCCAGAGAGGATGACGAGTTGTTCGATGGTCCACCGGATGAGTATGGCTGCAAGGGTGCCATCCTGCGGCTTCCGTACGCCGATCGTGATATCATTCTTTTTAGCGGGCCAGGGCGGCGTGATAAACGCGACGATATCACGGTGCAAGTCAGCTTTGATCGAGGCGAATCATGGCCGGTGAAGCGCATTGTCAAGGCTGGACCCGGAAACTACACTTGGATGGCTGCCGGCCGAAAAGGCACGCCCAGCGAGGGCATGATCTATTTGCTCTCTAACAAAGACTGGATGGCCCGTTTCAATTTGGCATGGCTGTTGCAGGGCCAAAGCCTCATTGAGAAATAGCCAACGGTTTTTTTTGGTTGCCATTGCTAAGACGCTGATTCTCCATCTCGTGGTGTCCCGTGGCCGAGCCATCCTGCTGTTTTTAATTTTTTTTCACTGGGCGTGTGGCGTCTCAGCCGATGAAGGCATCGACGACAAATCTTGGTGGGCAATCCAACCGCTGAAACTTCCTGGGGTACCAGCCAACACCGCTGCTCAATCTGGTTGGAGTACGCATCCAATTGACCGCTTTATTGGTACAAAACTCCACGAAAAGCGACTTCACCCCTCTCCGCCGGCTGACAGGCTGACATTGATCCGCCGGGCTACATTTGACTTGACCGGGCTGCCGCCCACACCGGCTGAAGTCGTTGCATACCTGAATGATCATTCATTTGCGGCAACCAGTCAATTGATCGATCGTTTGCTATCAAGCCCGCGCTATGGTGAACGCTGGGCGCGGCACTGGATGGATGTTGTCCATTATGCGGAGACACACGGCCACGACGAGGACGCCATCCGAGAAAACGCCTGGCCTTATCGCGACTATCTTATCGAGTCGTTTAATCACGACAAACCTTATGCCAGATTCGTCCGCGAACAAATTGCCGGTGATGTGCTTTCTCCCGACCAACCTTCAGCNATACGGGGCATTGGGTTTTTGGCCACTGGTCCGTGGGACGAAAGTTCACAGATGGGTATATCAGACGGCACTATCGACAAAAAGATCGCACAGTATCTCGACCGCGATGACATGATCGCCACGGTGATGTCCACTTTCGTAAGTACCACTGTCCATTGCGCCCGCTGCCACGATCACAAATTTGATCCGATCTCGATGGAGGATTATTACTCGCTGCAGGCGGTATTTGCCGGGGTGGACAAAGTGGATCGACCCTATGATGCCGATGCTCGTTTGGCCAAGCGTCGCACNCTACTTCTTTCCCGCCAACACACGCTTAACCAAGGGAAGGTGCCCAAGGGCATGTTTACTGAGTCAGAACTGGCCAAGTTGGAGGCTAAGTTGCATCGTAGCCAGGCGGATTGGACAGTGCTGTCATTAGCCACGGTTAAGTCNAATAGTGGCATCGAGTTTGAGACCAAGTCGGATGGCTCCTTTTTGGCGCTTGGTCAAGCGCCAGAAAAAGACATAACCACTTTCACTGTCCAGTTACCGATTGATGGTGCAACGGCATTGCAACTGGATCTGTTGACCGATAAGTCGCTNCCCNAAAATGGTCCCGGCCGTGCGGAGAATGGTAACCTTCATTTGTCCAAAATTGTGGTTCGNGTGAATGGTGAGCTGGTCAAGATTACGAGGGCGGAGGCGGATTTCAATCAGGANGGCTGGGCAATTGCACATGCGATTGATGCGAATCCTAATTCCGCTTGGGGTATCCATCCACAGGAGGGTCAAACTCATCGAGCAATGTTCGTTTTTAAAAAACCTCTTGTGGGATCGAAGGGCGACCCAATCGAAGTAGAACTGCACCAACTCCACGGGAGAAAACACCTGATTGGTCGGCCTCGTCTTGCGATAACCAACTCATCAAAACCGATTTTTAATAAACCTGTAACGTTACAGTTAGAAGAAATATTGGCGATTAACACTGATAAACGTTCGAAAGAGCAAAAACATGCTTTGGCTTTTTATTTTGCAAAGGACACCAATGATCGGGATTTGGCGTCACTCGGGGCACAAAACAAAGTTTACGCGGTTGCCAGCCAGTTTGCAGCGCTGGGTAATTTTAAACCCGCCCAAAAACCGCGGGCTGTTCATGTGCTTCACCGGGGTAGCATACATTCTCCTGGAGCCCTTGCTCAGCCTGGCGCGCTAAGTTGCATCGGTGGACTGGAAAACCGATTCCCAATTTCCCACGAAGATGCAGAGGAAGAACGGCGAGCAGCACTTGCCAATTGGCTGGCCGATGATCGCAATGTGCTGCTTTGGCGATCGATTGTAAACCGTGTGTGGCATTACCATTTTGGCCGCGGGATTGTTGGTACGCCAAATGATTTTGGTCGTATGGGCGATCGGCCAAGTCACCCGGAGTTGCTCGATTGGCTGGCTTATGAGTTCCGTGCGCGTGGCGGTTCCCTGAAATGGCTGCACCGCACCATCATGACAAGTTCCGTTTACCAGCAACAGTCGATTCACAATGATAAATTCTTCAGGCGCGACGCCGACAACCGATGGCTTTGGCGTATGAACCGGAAACGACTCGATGCGGAGTCCTATCGCGATTCTGTTCTGCAACTCGCCGGCAACATGAATTGGAAAATGGGTGGACCTTCCGACCGGCAATTTAACATGAGCAAAGGCGTTCATGTGACGCCAAACCTTGACTACATCGGGTTCGATCCTGACGCCCCGGCCAATTATAGGCGGAGTGTTTATCGGTTTGTGTTTCGGACCGTTCCGGATCCGCTGATGCAGTTGATGGATTGTCCCGACGCATCGCAACATGCCCCAAAACGCGAATCCTCGGTGACGGCATTGCAGGCTTTGGGTATGATGAACAACCGTTTTCTTGTACGGCAAAGCGTGCGTTTGGCCAAGCGGGTTCAGAATGAAGCTTCTACACTCGAAGCTCAGATCAATCGCCTTTTCGAACTGGCCTATCACCGTGATCCGGTCCCGGAGGAAGACCGTTTGATTTCACGGCTTGCAAGAGAGCATGGTTTTGCCAATGCCTGTCGCGTTGTGCTCAACAGCAACGAATTTCTTTTTATAAACTGACGTGCAAATGGGCCTATCCAGACGCAGTTTTTTTGAATCTACAGCGGGTGGTTTCGCTGGTCTTGCCATTGGCCAAATGATTGGCGCTGTAGCGGCGTCAGGTTCGATGATCCATCATCGTCCCAAGGCCAAGCGGGTAATCCAACTCTTCATGAACGGCGGGGTCAGCCAGATGGACACATTTGACCACAAGCCAGTGCTGGGAGAGTTGAACGGAGAAAAGTTCGACCCGGGCGACGGACGCTTGGTTGAGTCTGTAACCAATTCTCCTGGCTTCAAGGTGCTCAAGAGCCCGTTTCAATTTCGACAGCACGGCGAATGTGGTCGTTGGGTGAGCGATGTCTTGCCGCACATGGCTTCGATAGTCGACGAACTCGCATTCCTAATGTCGATGAATTCCCCCACCAACGTTCATGGTTTGGGCAGCTACATGCAGAACACCGGCTTCACGTTGCCCGGTTTTCCTTGTATGGGAGCCTGGATTAGTCACGCACTGGGGCGGATTAATCAAAACCTTCCAGAGTTCATTGTTCTACCCGATCCCAATGGGCTGCCTTACAATAATCTAGGGAATTTTACTTCTGGTTTTTTGCCCGCACGCCATCAGGGCACGGTTATTGATGCCTCAAACGAACAGCCGGTCCGCTATCTGTTTCCGCCGGCTGAAGCTAAGCATATCAATGATGCCAGCGAAGCAACTAGTCGCGATGTATTGCGACTACTAAATGAACGGCATCTTAAGCGAACACCTGGGGATTCACGGCTTGAGGCGAGGATTCAAAGTCTCGAGATGGCCGCTCGGATGCAACTCAGTGTTCCTGAGTTGTTCGACCTCAAGGATGAGAGCCAAGCAGTTCGCAGGCTTTATGGTGCCGACGAAAAAGTGACCGGGGATTTTGCCAAGCGTTGTATCCTTGGTAGGCGTATGCTCGAGAGGGGTGTCCGGTTCGTTCAAATCTGGAGCGGTGCAGGCGGGCCTCGCAATAACTGGGACAATCACGCCAACATACATACTGAGTTGCCGAATATGACTCGGCAGGTGGATCAGCCGATCACCGGGTTGATCAAGGACCTTAAGGCGCTGGGAATGCTGGAGGATACGCTTGTCATTTGGACCACTGAATTCGGTCGAATGCCGTTCAGTCAGGGACAGGCTGGGCGAGACCACAACGGAGGCACCTTTGTCACTTGGTTTGCTGGTGGTGGTACGAAGGGTGGAAGTACTTATGGCGAGAGCGATCAATGGGGATGGAAGAGTAATACCGGCACAACTAGCCATGATATGTTTGCCACGATTTTGCATTTGCTCGGTATTGACCACGAGAAACTGACTGTGCGACATAACGGCATCGACCGCCGACTCACCGACGTCCACGGGCACGTGGTTCAAGACATACTTGTTTAAATTATTACATTGCTAACAATCAATTCAATAAATCGATGCCTTTTAGCTTTTGGTAGACTTGCATCACCGGTTTACTGCAAGCAGGATATTTTCCGTTTCGAATGAAATGAAAGCACTGACTGTCTTACTCGCCGCTATACTCTTCAGTAGCAGTGCAGCTGGCGGCCCGAAGATTAGCGCCATTGTTATTAAAGAAGACATAGTCGAGTTATCGCTTCAACTTGATCGTACATTTGTTTGGAATAGTATCAGGTTTGTTTCGATCAAAACATTCGACAATGATCCACCTTGGTTTCCTCCAACACGGCATGAGTTAACATTTGATAAGAATGGCATCTGCGAGTGGTTCCAGTATGATTATATCGAGATTGGAAATTTCAACATTAAAGGAAAAGATGCGGTTGAGGTAAAAATTGGAAACAGAAAAATTAAGGGCAAGTTTGATTTCAAAGCGAATCTCCTTAAGTTTGATGGCTTGGACTATGAGCCGATGATTAAATCACCTCCGGTAAAAGTGAATGGCTCAGCCGATTTGAAAGATTGGAAAAAAGTTCGTGTTCTGGAGGCCGCTGAAAAGGAATCAGAGTGGGGTAGGCCTTTGACGATTCGATGCAAGTTGTCGACAGCGACACGTCAATTTTTTTCCGTTCAAATTTATGACGACTAAAAAAATACGAGTAAGATTGTTTTTGATGGCTGGCTTCTTACTAGTTGCAGGTATCGTAATGGGTTGCGGCGGAGCCAAGGGGAATATCCATGAAGCAGCGATTGCAGGGGATCTTCATAAGGTGAAGAAACTCGTAGCGGGCGGTGTGGATATCAACAAACAAGGTAACAAGAAGGTGACACCGCTGCATGTGGCGGCTTATCAGGGCAACACCCGCCACATTGTACTTGCCAAGTGGCTTTTGGCCAACGGTGCTGATTTGAAGGCTCGCGATTATGAGGGTAAAACTCCGCTGGACGTAGCAAACGCTCGCGGCAATACCGAAATTGCAGATGTTCTCCGTGAGGGAGGCTCAGGTGGCCGCAGTCGTCCATTAGTCGATGGGGGCGTCGGAGTCTCTGAAGTTCTCGATTTTTAGACTGTTTTCTTTAAAAAAAGACTTTTTTTTAAAAAATTCTCAGTTGCAATTACTCTTAAGGTCGGTATGTTTTCCGGCCCTTTTGCTTTTGAGACAATTTGGGACCATAGCATATAATGCATTCATGGAGGTGGCTCAGCAACCGGTTTACTTGTTGCTTATAGCTGCATCGTGTTTTTTTTGTGTCTTTCTTTCAGTGGTTCCTTACTTCGGTTTTGGTGACGATATCCAGATGGTTAAGACAAGTACATTGGCAGTCATGCTGGTGACTGGCTTGTTCGGTGCAGTACTGTGCGCCTCTTCGTCAGTCGCACGTGAGATTCGTACCGGTACCGCGCTTGCAGTATTGTCGAAACCTGTTGGTCGAATGCGGTTTCTCCTCGGCAAATATGCCGGGCTTTCCGGTGCCCTGCTATTGCTAGTTTACGCTAACTTGGTCGCCTGCCTGCTGGCCAGCCGAATGGCATACGATGCGTACGGTTCTGCCGACACGTTTTCCTTTGGACTTTATTCCCTCGGAGGTTTGCTCGCTGCTTTCGTTGTAGGTGGCTTTCTTAATTATTTCCTGCAGTTGCGTTTTGTGATCACAACTGTAATTACATTGGTCATCCTTACAACTGTGATGTCCGGGATCATTTTCTTAACAGAACCGGCGACGACAGGTGCCAGCGCTGACCCACGAACGGTAGACTGGCGGTTGATCTCTGCTTCGATACTGATCTTGTTCGCGATTTTGATCCTGACTGCAATCGCGCTTGCTTGCTCTACGCGTCTAGAGCTGATGCCAACTCTTGCGATTTGTTCTGGTGTTCTTTTTCTTGGATTGATGTCTGATTGGCTTTTTTTGGCGCGAGTGGAGGGCGGCTCATGGTGGGCAAAAATTTTCTATACCTTGACGCCTAATTGGCAAAACTTTTGGCTAGCTGATGTTTTAGAGGGTGAGGGGGCTATCCCCACTATATACATCGGCCAAGCGTTTGGATATCTCGTTGGTTATGTAGGAGCAACCATGTCGGTTGCGCTATGGTTATTTGAGGACCGAGAACTATCATAATGCAAAATCAGAACTCTAGAAAACTAGGATTTATCAACGGTCTTGTTCTGTTGATCGTAACAAGTGCAGCGCTGTATCTCTCCTTAGAAGCTAACACTATAGCAGGGCTCGCGGGTGTGCTGCTTCTTGGAATTGGAACAATCATTGCCATCTTTGCATTGATTCACTCGCATTTGATCGAGAGGGAGCGGCAGGAGGGATTAGAGATGGAGGCGCTGGATCAGACACGTGGCGATCAGTCGCTTTTTAGTGGTGCCGAGGAAGATGCCTACCCTGCGCGCAATGCCCGGAGACAGTTCGAGAAATGGGTGGTGCCTAGCTTTACGGTTCTGTTGCTACTTGGCCAAGCGCTTGGCCTGTGGTGGCTTTATGGCGAATTGACCGGTTCTGAGGAGGCCGTTGGAACCGAGTCCGGCAAGGTATTGTCGATCATGTTTTTCGCTCTGTTCATGATCATTTTATTCATGATGGGCAAATATACTGCTGGTCTCGCTCGAATGGATGGTCAGGAACTGCTTCGTCCGGTTGGTAGCTATTTGCTTCTAGGCTCGGTTGTGAGCACTGCGGTTGTCGTTTCACTAGCGGCTTCTAAGTTTGACTATAATAATTGGGATAAGGCTATTGGTTGGATCCTGTTTGTATTGCTTGTAATTGCCGCTGTAGAAAACCTTATAACCCTTGTTCTAGAGATTTATCGGCCTAGGGTAGATGGTAAAAAGGCGCGTTTAATTTACGACAGCCGAGCTATAGGACTGCTTGGCCAACCTGGTGGCTTGATCTCTACCGCAGCGCAAGCACTCGATTATCAGTTTGGTTTCAAGGTTTCTGAGACTTGGTTTTACCGTTATCTTGAGCAAAAGTTAGCGCTCATCCTGATGATTCAGTTTGCCGTGCTGTTTGTAAGTAGCAGTTTCGTCGTGATTCATGCCAATGAAAAGGCGGTACTGGAGCGTCTCGGAATAATGCAGAAAGTTAGAGAACCAGGTTTCCACTTCAAGGCTCCTTGGCCGATTGACAAAATCTACCGACACAAAACCGATGAGATTCAGTCTTTCACCTTGGGCGTAGTAAAAGACATGCCGAAAGCTGACGAACAGCCAGGTAAAAAGATATTGCTTTGGACCACTCAGCATAACCATGGTACATCACAGGATCCGGAACAAAATTTTAACATGATCGTTGCTAGCAATAATGACGATTCGGAAAACGTTGCAGGTGCTGTTCCAGTGAATCTCCTCACGGTTAGTATTCCTGTGCACTATCGCATCGATGATTTAGAAGCATGGGTCAAAAATAATGCCAATTCTGGATCGCTCCTTCAAAAGCTCGCCATGCGTGAAGTCACAAAATACCTAATCAATGTAGATATTAACGAACTGATGGGTTTAGGCCGGTCTGCTGCTCAGCAGATGCTGAGAAAACAGATTGATGTACAGGCANGCGAACACAAACTTGGGGTNGAAATTATTTTTGTNGGNCTNCANGACATCCATCCACCNGTCGGCCAAAGTGAGNAATCCAAANACGAAGGCGGNGTAGCTGAAAACTTNGAAAAGGTGATAGCGGCTCAGTTGAATGCTGAGACCAATCGTTTGGNNGCTTTACGNTATACTGCAGGNAAAGTNCCGCAAGCAAGGGCTACTGCCACCGAAAACTTGGCNAAGGCAAGGATCGAAAGTACCAACAAGGTTGCGATTGCGGNGGCGGAAGCAAATCGNTTTGCCAACCAGATTGATGCTTTCCAGAGTGCTCCCTCTGTCTACAAGACTNGAATGAAACTTGAAACTTTCATGGAATCTACGGCTGGTTCTCGGAAGTATATATTATCAGATCCGGCCAACAGGGATGTAATCAATCTTGAATTGCAGGATAAACTGAGACAGGACCTGCTGAACGTGACCGTCGAACAAGACAATTAACCTAAGCAATTTAGAAATAATGAAAAAAAATTATGTCACACTGACAATTGGAATGATCCTGGTGATTATTTTTGGCTTTATGCTCCTGACNTTTCAGGTGCGTCATACTGAAGTTGCNATTCGCACGTTTTTTGGTAAGGCGGTTTTGGGCAAAGATGGCAAAGCCGACATTGATCCAGGGTTCAAATTTCGATTGCCGTGGCCTATCAATGAGGTTCACAAATTCGACAATCGCATTCAAAGNTCCGAGTGGATTTTTGAGCAAGTCAATACAAAGGAAGGTCAGCCAATTCTAGTCAAGGTTTTCGTTACGTGGCATATCGATGATGCTTTGCAATTTTTTGAAAGTTTTAAGGGTGACCTAAATATGGCTGATGAGAGGCTCGAGGATGCCGTGCGCAGTGCGCAAAATCTTGTCATTACAACAAAGAATTTNGATCAAATTGTTAACACCAATGCGGATCTACTCAAGCTTGACGAAATTGAGAAAGAAATGCTTCTAGAGGCTAGTAAGAATACCAGTGAATTTGGGATCAAAATCAAGATGGTGGGTATTAAGAGACTCGGCCTACCACAGTCAGTAACTAGTGCAGTGTTTGCTCGAATGAAGGCTGAACGCCAAGCGCGTATTGAGGTGATTAAGGCGGAGGGTGCCCGCGAAGCGAAAATGCTCAAGGCTGAAGCCGACCTCAAGGCTAATGAAATCCTGGCCAAGGCCGAGGCTGAGGCCAAGGTATTGCGAGGCCAAGCCGAGGCCGCATCTGCCAAATTCTTTAAGGAGTTCGAAAAAAATCCGGAATTGGCTAATTTTCTATTCAATATTAANGCACTTGAAGGCTCTCTCAAAGACAACGCCACTTTGATCCTCGATCCTAAAACGCCCCCATTTAATCTGCTGACCCAACCGAACAAGGCCTCCAAGGAATAACGCCATGAGCGACGAAGAAAAGAAGCCTCAAAACAGCGAACCGTCCGCTGAGGTTCAGCACGATCACAATCAGAACCAGATTGAAGATGATGCCCGTGCGCTTGCTTTGTCTGAGGCATTGCAAAGCAGTTTTAAGATCGTTCGGGTGTTCATGGTCATTTTGGCGATAGCATTCGTNTTTTCAGGTATCACGAAAGTGGACACTGGGGAGCAGGCGTTGCAGTTACGTTTCGGTAAATTCATTGACCGTCTCGAGCCCGGGCTGCATTTTGCATGGCCAAAGCCAATAGATGAAATTGTTAAAATACCGGTTGTGGAAAGCCGCGATATTACTTCCGATGTGGGTTATCGCACTGCAGATCCTGATGATCCTGAGCCACAGGATAGCTACGATTTTGACCCTAGTTTTAGTGGATATACTTTAACGGGTGATGGAAACACCCTGCATATCAAGGCCACAATGAACTATGTCCTTGAAGATACCGAGGAAGCTGTAAAAGACTATGAGTTTAAATTCAGTAATATTACCCATTTTTTACAGTCAGCACTGGATGGTGCAGTATATCGCGCTTCGGCTAAAATTAGTGCTATGGAAGCATACACTACNGGAAAGACCAAACTTGAAGAGGATATACGAAATCGCATCAACAAAGTTGTCAACGAAGAGCATAAACTCCCTATCCGTGTTAGTTCGGTTACACTGACAGTTAAAGTACCTGTCGGTGTCGAGCCGGACTTCGCTGCATTTACCAACGCCGAGCAGGAGTTGGGCGAAAAGATTGACGAAGCACGTGGTGAGGCTGCTAGTATTGTTGCCAGTGCACAAGGACAGGCTAAGGTAATCGAAAGTGCTGGGAAAACAGCTGCCGACCGACTTTTGGGCTCGGTTCAGGCAGAGTCCAAATCGTTCACCGAGCAGCGTCCCTTTTACGAGCGCAATCCGGAGCTTTTTCAGCAACGCTTAGTTACTGAGACCATGCAGCGAGTACTCACAAATGCGGTGGAAATTTTTTATCTCTCCGGCCGACAGCCGCGCATTTGGCTCAACCGGATACCGGAGAAACCGAAATTGTCAGAAGGGGAAGTTCCGTGAACGATGACATTCAGCGCTTTCAAAAATCAAATTTAAAATGCAAGTTTCATCTCTTATAAGCCGTAAGGAAATTCAAGAGCATCACCATGATCATGAAGAGGGTTGTGCCCACGATCATGAGCACACCAACTTCCGGCTAACGACCATGATTGCCGGTGTCGTATTCATTGCTAATTCATTTTTCATGCAATGGTTTGCAGGTACCGATAATCAGGTCGCCGGAATCAGCGCCTTCATTGGGGCTGTGATCTTGGGTTTCCCCATTATTCGCCTCGCAATAAAAGACATAAAGAGAGGCATGCTAACTATCAATGAACTGGTGGCCATCGCTTTTCTGGCGGCTATGGCGTCTGGGGAATCCCAGCTCGGCGGCTATCAGACAGCCGGTATCGTGGCTTTTTTCATGCTGCTCGGTGAGTTGATCGAGACTCGTACCGCTGCCGGAGCCCGCGCCTCGATTGCCTCACTTGTAAAGCTTACACCAACCAAGGCCAGGCGGATAGTTGGGAACGATGAGGAGGAAGTCGCAGCCTCTCAATTGAAGATAGGCGACGTTATTCGGGTTCGTCCTGGAGACAATATTGCTGCCGATGGCAAAATCGTTAGCGGTCAGGGTTCCATCAATCAGGCCAATATTACAGGCGAATCGCTTCCTATTGATAAGAGTAGTGGGGATGAGGTTTTTGCTGGAACGATCAATCTCAACGGTGTGCTAGAGGTTGAGGTGACCCGTGCTGGGGAAGATACAACATTCGGACGTGTGCGAGACTTGATCCTGTCGGCCGAGCAAACCAAGCTGCCTATCATGCGTATCATTGATCAGTATATGGGCTACTATACTCCATTGGTTTTGGTCATAGGGGCCCTCGTCTGGTTTTTTACGGGGAATATTGAGCGGGTCGTTTCCGTTCTGGTTATATCCTGCCCTTGTGCGTTCATTCTTGCTTCCCCTTCAGCAATGGTTGCCGCCTTGGCCTCAGCTGCGCGCTTGGGAGTGTTGATCAAGAACGTTGGCGATATCGAGATCGCTGCACGCATCAATGCCTTTGTGTTTGATAAGACTGGCACATTGACCACCGGTGAACTAACGGTTAGCCGGCTTGCACCCCAAGGAGACATCAAGCCTGCAGAGTTACTCAAGGTTGCCGCCACTGCAGAAAAATTTAGCAATCATCCAACGGCCAAGGCATTGACCAATCTTGCCAGAGAGGCCGGCTTGAATCTCGCTGATCCTGATGATTTTAAAGAGACAGCTGGCAAGGGCGTACAGGCTAAGGTGGACGGTGCTAATGTCGTGATCGGACGTCCGCAGTGGCTTCGTGACAATGGAGTTTCAGATGATTTTGAATCCAAGGTCGATCTTAAGGAGGCTGAAGGCTACAGCCTGTTGTTTGTTGCTAGCGATGGTGCATGTATCGGTTGGATTGGTCTTCAGGATGGTACTCGTGCTGAGGCCAAAGAGGCGTTGGCCGATTTGCTCGGATCTGGAGTGCAACGAGTTGCCATGGTTTCTGGAGATCGCCAGCCAGTCGCAGCGCGCGTGGCTGCGGAGATTGGCTGTGGTGAGGTGGTGGCCGAATGTCTTCCCCAAAACAAGGTGGATTACGTTAGTGATCTTAAAAAGAGAGGCTATCGAGTGGCGGTAATTGGTGATGGTGTAAACGATGCACCTGCACTTGCTGCAGGCGACATGGGTGTTGCCATGGGCGCTGCAGGAAGTGAGGTGGCCATTCAAAGTGCCACTATAGCGTTAATGAACAGCGATCTTCGCCGGTTACCGTTCCTTGTCCGTCTTTCCCGTCAGACCCGTTTAGTGATCAATCAGAATTTCCTATTCGGCATTATGTTCATCATCCTAGGGATGACTGCAGCCAGCTTAGGAATCATCAATCCGATTGTTGCTGCGATTCTGCACAACGCCGGCTCATTGATCGTGGTGTTCAATAGTGCGCGCTTGGTGCGGCAGGGTGAGGAGTTGGTTCCGTTCGAGCCGGAGGCAGCCCCGGCTGGAAGTGATAGTGCTGCCGACATGACAGCCCAGCCTGCTTGAAGGGTTTCATGAACCGTGTTTGGCCAAAACTGTTTGGCCGGGCAAAGGGACGAAAATAGCTATGAGTTCAAACGAAACGGTCATTTCGGCTCAAGGCCTGACCAAGGTTTTCAAAGATTTTTGGGGCCGTACTAAGGCGCGAGCGGTGGACGGTGTTGACTTCGAGGTGCGACGCGGAGAGGTGTTTGGGCTGCTCGGCCCGAATGGTTCCGGAAAATCCACCACGGTGAAAATGCTGCTCGGCCTGCTCTATCCAACACGTGGCCGTATTTCGGTGTTCAATCACTCGCCACGCCATGTGCAGACCAAGGCGCGTATCGGTTATCTGCCGGAGGAATCTTATCTTTACCGTTACCTAAACTCCGACGAGACAATCGATTTTTTCGGAAGTCTTTTTCATATCGACTCAAAGGAGCGCCGTGATCGTGCCGAGCAACTTATTGAGATGGTAGGTTTGGGCAATGCCCGACGGCGACATGTTGGCGAGTTTTCCAAGGGCATGCAGCGCCGCATCGGCTTGGCACAGGCGCTGATTAACGATCCCGACCTCGTCGTTCTCGACGAACCAACCTCCGGTCTGGACCCGATCGGCTGTCGTGAAATCAAGGATTTGATTCTCACCCTTGCGGAACGGGGCAAAACGGTGATTCTCTCGAGCCATTTGCTGGCAGACGTGGAGGATGTTTGTGATCGCGCAATGATTCTTTACGGAGGCAGAGTGCAGGCAATGGGTACAATGAGAGAGCTGTTGGCGAACCGCGACGCCACGCGCATCACTGCGCCGACTCTGTCGCGCGAGACCATGGAGAGGGTGCTATCGCTGATCCGTGAAGATACCGGTTCGGAAGAAGTGCGTGTGGATAACCCTACACAGAATCTCGAAAGCCTGTTCCTTAAAATCGTGGAGCAGGCTCGCCGGAAGGAATCGGAGACTTCCGGCGCGACTTCTGGCCATCGTGTGGCCGATTATCTGCGCAGTGGATCGCAGAGTGATCGTGCCGATCGTGTGCTCGACCACCTTACCCGAGGCGCGGACGCGCCAACTGCCGGTCAACCACCAGAAGTGGTCTCTCCGACGGAAACAGTTGATCACGGTAAGTTGGCTGGCTTGGCCAAGGCTGAGGTGGTCACGAAAGTCGATACCGCACCGAAGAAGGAGGAAAACCTAGATAAGGCCAATGAGAAGCTCGGCGGATTGCTGGGTGACTGACTTTTCGTATTGAACCAAGCGCCATGTGGCCCATAGCAAAACAGACCCTCAAAGCCGCAGTTCGGTATCGGTTCGTTGTGACGCTTGGATTGGCGCTGCTTGTAATTGTGTTTGGCATCCCATTGATCGTGAAAAGCGATGGGACAGCCAAGGGGACTGTGCAGCTTGTGCTCACCTACACGCTCGGTTCGACCACCGCGCTTCTTGGTATTGCCTCGCTGTGGATGGGTTGCGGCACTCTGGCCCGTGAGATAGAGGAGAACGTGATGCAAATGGTTGCTGTCAAGCCGGTCGCTCGCTGGAGGGTGTGGTTTGGCAAGTGGCTGGGCATCACGCTACTTAACGCAGCCATGCTGATACCGACTGGCTTGGCAATCTTCTACCTCATCAATGCCCGGGCTGATTCTCCTGAACTGAGCAAGGACGAAAAGGCTAAGTTAAGAAATGAGGTATTGGTGTCGCGTAGCAGCGTACGCGAGCCGAAGCCTAATTTTACGATTCAACGTTCGCGTGCCTATGCCTATTCAAAGCTTGTTGAACAGGGCAAGACTGACAACCAATACAGTGCTGCCGAACAGACATTGCGCATGAGCGTTACCCAGCCGGAACATGTACTTTCCCTAAGGCCGAATTATACTAGGCTGATTGATCAGGCTCAAAAGAATCCTACTAGCGAAATCATCTCGCAAATTGAGGAACTTGAGCATCAAGCATTGCAGGTTTCCAAAGGCAGCCGTGAAATTGTCCTGCCGGGCCAAATGCGAAATTGGGTATTTGAAATTGATCCTGATAAAGTGGAGATTATCAACAAGAGGCCGATCTATCTTAGATTTAAATTCAATGCCGGAGACGAGTATGATCCCAAGTCGCATCTATGCATGTGGAGTGTAGGTGCAGGCACCGGCAAGCGTTGGCCGCCGGACCGTGAGTTTGAGGAGATGACGATTGGCTCCAGCGCTTTTCATGAACTTAAAGTCGAATTGGAGGGTGGCTCAGTGCCGGACAATGGTGAGGTTCGGGTAAGTTTTGCAAATTTCAATGACAAGCCAATTGTATTCCCGATGGATGACGGTCCTATGATTCTTTATCATGATGGTGGCTTTGGTCTGAATCTTCTGCGTGGCCTGATGATCATTTTCTTTTGGCTTGGGCTCATCAGTGCAATTGGTCTAATGGCGTCAAGCTTTCTCTCTTTTCCAGTAGCCACATTCATGTCTTTGGGTATTCTGCTGATTACGGCTTCCACAGGGACGCTGGAACAAATTATCGAAGAGGAAGGAATCACTGGTATCAATCATGAAACCGGGAGAAAGGACGAGTCTTCGCCTCTCGACCGTGTGGCGATGACATTCTCCAAGGGTGTGTTGTCCATCACCGACCTGATCTGGGGCTATTCGCCGGTGGATCACCTTAGCTCCGGTAGAACGATCACTTGGACTTCATTGGCGACGGCCTTCACCGGAATCGTCTTGCTCATGGGGGGGATCATCATGGCGTTTGGGGCTTTCCTTTTTCACCGGCGAGAACTGGCGCTGCCAAATCCAACGGCATCGATGAACTAACATTGGATGAAACTGCACGGAAAAGCATATAAGTTTATCCTGCTCCTGCTGGTTGCAGCGTTCCTATTGGGGAGTCACTTCAGTCAGCGGACGATGAATGCCTTCCGCAAGGAAAAAAATCTGACACATACCGAGCCGGTTGAGAATTTGCCGCCCACGTTGGCCCTCACGACGGTTATGCTGGGCGGCTTTCGAGGCCTGATCGCTAATGTTTTGTGGGTTCGAGCCATGCAGATGCAAGAGGACGGAAAATATTTTGAAATGGCGCAACTAGGTGACTGGATCACCAAACTCCAGCCGCACGCAGATCATGTCTGGCGCGTCACGGCCTGGAACATGTCCTACAATATTTCGGTCAAGTTCGATGGTATCAAAACGCCCAATGTGCGTTGGCACTGGGTTCGTAGAGGTTTCGAACTCATTCGCGATCAAGGCCTAAATTACAACCCGCATAGCGCCCATCTGTACCATGAACTGGCGTGGCATTTTCAGCACAAGCTTGGTCACAATCTTGACGATGCTCACCGTTTCTACAAATTGGCATGGAGTTTGGAGATGATGCACGACCCCGGTCCCGACGGGCGTCCTGGCACTGATGACGACATATACGATGGCGGCGTCATCGGCACGCGCCGTGATGGATACCTCGACCTGCTTGAGCCAGAGACCGACGAGGATCGCCGCCGGCTAAAGCGTCTCAAGGAGGTCTTCAAAATGACCCCGGAAAAAATGAAAGCTGTGGATGAGATGTGGGGTCCGCTCGAGTGGCGCTTGCCCGACGCCCACGCCATCTACTGGGCCCAGCAAGGCATTGATGATGTGACCGAGAGGTTTGACGTAACTGGCCCCGATGGCGTTCCCGATGGTGTTCTTAATACCGAGGAGGAGAAAAAAGCTGGCGGTGATTTCCTGAAGCTGCGTCGAGTGATTTATCAGGCGCTGCAGCAAGCCTGTATGCAGGGTCGACTCATCTCCAGGCCACCCACGTTCGAATACGGTTGGAATGTCGACCTTGTGGGGCGGGCCAATGAATCTTACGAGAAGCAAATGGAGGCCAAGCGCAAGGAGGATACAGCCTCAAACACTGACACCGGCCTTGCCGAGCATATGAGCACCGGTCACAAGAATTTTTTGCGTAGCGCNGTTTATTTTCTATACGTGTATAATCGCAAGGCCGANGCAGCCAAGTGGTACAAATACATGGTCGATTTGTATCCCCAGTCCATCCCAGTTCCAGGTCTTAGCTTGGAAGAGTACTGCGTCTCCCGTGTTCAGGAGGATGCCGGGGAAACTGATCACAACCAAACCAAGGCAGTCATAAGCGGTCTACTGTTGCAGGCTTTCCAGTTTGCTTCGGTCGGAGAGGACGACCAGTTTGTCGGTCATAAGTCACTCGCCATTCAGCTCCGCAATCGTTTTCAAAAGGAGATAGGCATTAGCACTAATCGCGTTGGCTTGCCGCCGCTCGAGGAGTTGGAGCGGNTGGTGCTTGAAGACCTGTTCAGGCCCAATAGCCCGTTGATGCACCCGNTGCTGCTTGAGCAGCTTCGGGTAGTGCTTAAACTGTCGGAAGANTACGGCAAAGATCTGGAGCCATTTCCCGATCCNCAGGCAACGGTTCAGGGTCCAGCTCCGGAGCCAGAATCTACTCCCGAGGAAAACTGATCCCGCTTGGCCAAGCGGCTCTTCACGGCTAGTCTCGGACTTGATCCTAGTAACGATGCTGGCCAGAAACGCCATCCTTTTTTCAATGCTGTGTGGCCTATTGATAGGTGCGCTTGGNCAAGTGGATGCTTCTTCCTCTGATTGGTTTGCTATTCGCGTGGTGGATGCTGAGACCAAACGTGGTGTTCCACTGGTCGAGCTTAAAACGGTCAATCATCTTCGTTATTACACCGACAGCAATGGTTGGGTGGCTTTTCGCGAGCCGGGTCTGATGAATCGGCAGCTCTTCTTTCATATTCGCAGTCACGGTTACGAGTATCCCAAGGACGGTTTTGGTTATCGCGGGAAACGGCTCCAGACCACGCCCGGTACCGAGGCTGTACTTAAGCTTAAGCGCCTTAATGTTGCCGAGCGGATGTATCGTGTTACCGGGGCCGGTATTTACCGAGACAGCCATCTACTGGGGAAGGGCGTGCCTATTAAACAACATCTGCTGAACGGATCCGTATTTGGCTCCGACAGCGTGGTGACAGCCGTTTATGGAGNAANACTTTACTGGTTCTGGGGCGACACCAATCGGCCTTCCTATCCGCTNGGTAATTTTCATGTGCCGTTTGCNACTTCGCTGCTACCCGATGAAGGTGGACTGGATCCCTCAATGGGAGTAGACCTCACCTACGATGTTGGCGACAACGGCTTTGCAAGCGAGGTTGCCCGGATGCCCGGCAAGGGGCCAACTTGGATCGATGGATTGGTTGTGTTGCCGGACAAACAACAACAGGTCCGACTACTGGCGCAGTACGTGAAAATTAAGGCACCATTGGAGGTGTATGAGCGTGGTGTGGTGGAGTTTGATGACAAAAAACAGCGGTTTATACACCGCACTACTTTAAGCAAGAACACCCTTTTGTTTCCTCACGGCCATCCGTTCCTTCACGAGACAGAGGAAGGTCAAGAGTACGTTTACTTTGCTGGGGGCATGCCACTTGTGCGGGTGCGGGCCACTCTTGAGAGCTATTTGAATCCCGAGAAGTACGAGACTTATACGCTCCTGCCCGGTGGTCCCGATGGCGTTGTACAGCGACATCCTGGAGGTGGGTTGAAACGGGCTTGGCAACGAGGCCGACCAAAGCACGATCTAAAGCAAATCAACCAACTGATTTCCGACAAGCAGATTACTTCTGCTGAGTCACCGCTACATCTCGTCGATGTTGAAACTGGTAAGCCGCTTCTCACCCAGCATGGTTCAGTTTATTGGAACAGTCATCGTCACCGCTGGATCATGGTTATCTCGCAGTCATTTGGCTCATCAATGCTTGGCGAAATTTGGTTTGCCGAGTCCGCTACTCCGGAGGGTCCATGGGTTTATGCACGAAAAATCGTTACTCACGATGACTACAGTTTCTACAATCCTAAGCAGCATCCCTATTTCGTGAAGAACGGTGGACGCACTCTTTTTTTTGAGGCGACCTACACGGCTAGTTTTTCAGGTAACAAACACCCTACTCCCATCTATGACTATAATCAGATTATGTACCGTCTACAACTCGATGATCCCCGGCTAAATCTACCGGTGCCAATCTTCGCATTGACTATCGGGAGCGGACTGATTTATTCAACAAACAGTCAAGATGATGTGGCTCCGCTATTCTTCGCCCTGCCCAAGTTAGCGAAGGGCACAGTTGCTATTGGCCTTGATAAGGCCACCGGCCGACTTACGCATTTGGCCAAGGGCGAAAGCACTCTCTTCCACATTGCCGCCGATTTGGATGTGATGGGCCAGGATTATCTTCAGCCTCTTTATGAATGGAGACGGCTTGGTCAGGGCGTGCCCGCTTATGTCTATAGCCTCAAGCCACCACCTAAAGGCAAATGGGAAAAGTCAAAAACCTCGCTTGGCTTCGTTTGGCCTGCCCCTCACTCCTTTGCACCATGAATACCCGATACATTGCTTGGCTTCTGTTTTTCCTCTCTGCATTTTTTGGTGCTTGGTCGCAGTCGTGGCAACTGGTGACTGTGCTAGGTAAGGATGCCGGTCTTCGGCCCGCTGGCATAGGCTGGTACCGATGTTGGGTTAAAGTGCCGGATAATTGGGCGACTCTTGGTGGACGAGATCTTTGGGTGGAATCCGTCACCTTGACCATCGATTCGAGTTATACGGCTCACGAAGTATTTCTTAACGGCAAACGTCTTGGTGGCGCCGGTACCTTTCCCCCGAACACCAAGGCGGCAGACAGTTTGGCAAAGCGATACAAGGTGCCGGCCGGTGGCTTGGCCAAGGGCAAATGGAACGAACTGGTAATCAAGATTTTCAACTCCGACGGTAAGGGTCGTTTCCGGGGCGTCGGCCCGTCGATTCAGGGCTACTTTCTCGAATGTATTTTTGGAGGCGAGTGGGAGTACTGCCAAGGGATGGACCCGGCAATTGGTCAGGTGCTGCAGGACAAGCCTAATCTTGCGGCTTACGACCAGTTCCATGAGGCCAGCCAAGTGTTGTTCGAGGCGCCAAAACTCGTTCATGGGGAACGGCTAAGTCCGGCCGAGAGCCTGAGAAAATTCGAATTGTCCGATGGGTTGATTATCGAGACCGTGCTGCATGAACCGTTGGTCATGCAGCCGACCCATCTGAGTTTCGACGCACGTGGCCGTTTGTGGGTATCACACTATGTTCAGTATCCGTACCCGGCCGGACTGCGTCAGATCAGTCGCGACAAATATTATCGTGCGAAGTATGACCGCCAGCCGAAGCCGCCTCCCCTCCATACGCCAGGGCGAAGTCGGGTCACGATTCACGAGGACACGAACGGTGATGGCAGATATGACACCCACAAGGTTTTTGTCGACAAGCTTAGTTTAGCCAATGCTGCCTTGCCCGGGCGCGGCGGCACCTGGGTGATGCACACGCCGCATCTGTTATTTTATCCGGATCAAAATGGCGATGATATACCGGACCGTGACCCTGAGGTGCACCTTGCAGGATTTGGTTTTGAGGACACTCACTCTGTGGCCAATGGGATTGCTTGGGGACCGGACGGTTGGCTTTACGGGGCGCAGGGCAGCACGGTGAGTTGCCGAGTGACACGTCCGGGCATTGATCCCTCGGACGCGCTTGGTCACTACTTTGAGGGCTGCATGGTTTGGCGTTATCAACCTGACACGCGTGAGTTTGAGATTTTCGCAGAGGGGGGAGGAAATGTTTTCGGTCTAGAGTTCGATGCCGTCGGCCGGCTTTTCTCCGGACACAATGGAGGTAACACCCGCGGTTTTCACTACGTACAAAACGGCTTTTATCTCAAGCAAGGGAAGAGTCCTGGCAAGTTCGGGCCGCCGGACAACCCGTTCTCATTTGGGGAACTGCCGATGATGCCTGGCGGCAACATCCCGCGCTTCTCGCACAGCGTGATCGCTATCAACGGTAATGCCATGCCGGACGACTGGCAGGGCAAACTACTCGGTGCCGACCCATTGCATCGGCATCTCGTCTTGAGCAAACGCAGCATGCGCGGCGCATCGTTCGCCACTCGTGATCTTGCCTTTCCGGTGAAAAATTCCGACGTCGCCTTTCGGCCGGTCTATATGGTGAACGCTCCTGATGGTACGGTATTGATAGCCGATTTTTACGAACGCTATATTGCGCACGGTCAGCATTATAAGAGCCAGATCGATCCTACTTCCGGACGTATATATCGACTTCGTGCTAGGGATAAAGAACGCAACACAGCCACACGGCTAGACAAAAAAACCGACGACCAACTTTTGCAATTTCTCGATCATCCAAACAAGTGGCATCGACAGAATGCCGTTAGGCTACTCGGCCACTGTACTGTCGAAAGCATCCACGAGGCGCTACGAAAAAAGATAAAGACAGAATTCGGTGAAGCCTCGCTGCATGCGCTCTGGGCACTAAAACAGGCTGGTGGGTTTAATGCTGATCTGGCTGTCGATTTGCTCGCGCATTCAAACTCAGACATCCGCGCGTGGGCCGTTCGGCTTCAGGGTGACCGTCGAGAATTTTCCACAGTTTTTTTTAATGAGGTTCGACGCCTGGTCCGGCGCGAGAGTCATCCTGAGGTGCGTTCGCAAATTGCTGCTACCGCATTCCGTCTGCCGCGCGATCAGGCGTTGCCGCTGATGGAGGAACTGCTCCTACGCTCCGATGATCTCGACGATCCGTTCATCCCTTTGCAATGCTGGTGGGTACTGGAACGCCACTGTGAAAACGACCGCGCTGCAGTGCTCGCGTTGTTCGACGATCAAGAGTTCTTTCGCCAACCTATGGTGGAGCAGCACATTCTTGAACGCCTTATGCGTCGGCTCGCGGCTCGCGGTCGTCAGGATGATCTCGCCGGCTGTGCCCGCCTACTCGCGGCAGCCCCGACAAAAGTACACCGTGCCAAACTCATGGCCGGGTTCAGTAAAGCTATCGAGGGGCAGGCCCTTCCACGTTTGCCGGACGTCTTGGCTGAGCAGCTTCGCCAACTTGCCAGCCCTTCGTTGGTCCTTAGTGTACGCCTGGGCGATGAAAGTGCATTCGGTCAAGTGCTAGGTGTGGTCGTTGACGAGGACAAAACGGAAAGGGAACGCGTAGAGTTGATCCGAGCCCTTGGAGATGCAGACATAGATCGATTAATGCCCACTCTACTTCGCATGTTACGGTCGGAGTCGAATGCTGGGGTCGTGATTGCTGCGTTGCTGGTCTTGCAACGGCTTGACGACTCAGCCCTTGGTCAGAAAGTGGTCGACTGGCTACCTAATCTGCCCGTCGCTGCCCGTTCCACCGCCATTTCTTTTCTCGCTAGCCGTGCAAGCTGGAGCGAACGCCTGTTTGATGCTGTAGAGTTAGGCCACTTAGCCAAGCATGACGTTGCTGTAACCACTGTGGAAATGCTGTCGAGCTATGGTACTGAGGCGGCCGAACGGGCAAAAACCATCTGGCCAAGCGCCGGCCGGCCCGTTGGCGAGGGGATGTCTGCTAAGATAGC
>PBKH01000067.1 GCA_002721375.1 Verrucomicrobiales bacterium | reverse complement strand
CTCAAATCACTGACCCCCTCCCCACCCTTTTGAAGGTAAATCGGGGTGATAAAAAAGTTGTAACCCTATGCCGAAATTTGTGCATATTCAGGTTCACTTGGGTGTAATAACTGAAAAGTAAAAGTCCTTGGTTTCGAGCAATATATACATAAGTTGCCGGGAGTTAACTCAGGTATATAACCCACTTCAAAATTACGAAAAAAATTTAATTTTTTTCCTAAAAAAACCCGAGAAAACCATGATTAAAAAACTAATGTTGGCCCGTCGTTTCATCACGGCGGGAGTATGGTTCGCATTCCTGTTTGTTGGCATGGCCACTTCAAGCGCTCAACTCAGGGAAGGTCTGGTGTCCATTGGCCGCTGGACGTAATTAATGCCGATGTAACACCCGATGTGGTCGTGTGCAGGATGTTGATGTAGCGAGTTTGTTGACGATATCTGTTGACCAAGCTCAGCAGTTCGGTCGAGCCGTTAACGAGTGATTTTGGTTGGATAAGCCAAAAGGAGAATACATGCTAGGGGCCAGGCAGTTTTCCTGGCCTCTTTTTGTTTCCAGGCGAGCAAGGGAGTCATGTCGAGATGGGCATTTTTTTCTTCGGAGTTTTCTCAAGAGCAAGTACAGTTGCCATGGGTATGGTTTGAGTTTACTTGAGGCGTTAGGTTAGATCCCAATCGATGGAGTTGTAATGGCCTGAAGTTATTTAGAAGGTTTGAGATTTAAATGTAGATGAAACAAATCTTGCTTATAGCGATTGCAGTCAGCTTCATGGCTGGATGCGATAAGGTCAAAACAAAAGACAATCTGCCTGAAGACCAAAATAAAGCTCCTGCAAACATTCATCCTTATGAAAAAATCATTCTACAGGATAAAAGCTCTCGCTCGAGGTTAGGGCTTGCAAAGTTGATCAAAAATGAAACCACAGACTCAGGCGTAAATGGGGAAAATCTTGTTAAAATTCTAAATGATTTTTTTTCCGGATTGCAAAAAAGCCCGGATAAATTTTCTGGCAATAACCCTTTTCTTCCAAACATTCCCGAGTTGATCAATCATTGGAAAAGTGAACTCAAGGAAACCAAAGAACCGAAAAAACGTTTGTTTCTTCAATTAAAATTAATCGATGAGTTGATCCGGTGCAATGAGAACGAGGAGGCTTTAGAGATGATTGATCAGGTTGTGCTTGGGTTCAAAAAAATTGAGTCCAATAGTGATAGGAATCGGATTACCCGGAACCTCGACTTTTTCAGGGCATTGGCATTATTCCGGATCGATGAACGAAAATGTTGCTATGATAATTTCCAGATACATTCATGTGTGTTTCCCATCATTGATGAGAATTATTTATTTTCGACTGATAACATAAGAGAGGCGAACGATATCTGGGGGGATCTATTGTCAAAGGAACCTTGGGATTATCGAAGCAAGTGGATGTTCAATCTCAGTAGCCATTTGATTGGAAAAGATACCGAAAGGAGATTGAAAAATGTTTTTGATGGTAAGCAAGTGGATGGTACTGCCCATTTAAATATCGAAACTTCGAATCTATCAAAAAAACTGAATCTCAATTGCGAGGGCTTGGCAGGTGGGGTAATTATTGAAGATTTCGATAAAAACGGGTTGCCTGATGTTTTTCGTACTTCGTGGTATTTTAATCATAATTGTCAATTGTTTCTTCAGACAGAAAAGGGTCGGTTCGTTGAACAAACAATGGAATTTGGATTGCAGGGTGAGGTTGGGGGGTTGAATTGTGTTTCAACCGATTACAACAACGACGGATATTTGGATATTTTTGTTTTACGTGGCGGATGGCTCGATGGCTTGGGGTTGCTACCAAATTCCCTTTTAAAAAATGTGAACGGCGAACGCTTTGAAAATGTAAGCTTTGAAATCGGATTAGCTGGTGCGTATCCATCCCACTCCGCTGCCTGGGCGGATTTCAACAACGATGGTTGGCTGGATGTTGTCATTGGGAATGAATCCCGAAATGGCGAGTTTCCTTCCGAGATTTACCTCAATCAGGCTGGAATTGATTTTATTGATCACTCAAATGCTTCGGGGTTGAACGTTAATGCATTCGTTAAGGGTTTGTCCGCTACGGATTATGATAATGATGGAGATGTGGACTTATTTTTTTCAGTTTTTGGGGAGAGCAACCAACTATTGAAAAATCTTCTTACAGAGACAGGGGAGTTGAAGTTTGAGAATGTTAGTAGAGCTGCCAATGTCAGCAGCCCCAAGCACAGTTTTTCCTCTATGTTTTTTGACTATAACAATGACGGACACGAGGATTTGTTTGTAGGGGGCTATGGAAGTTCCTCAGTTTCCGATGCTTGTCGCGCTTATCTTGGGTTAAGTGTCAAATCTGGCATTTCTGTCATGTATAAAAATCTGGGAAACGGAATTTTCAAGGATGTAACAGGCGAGGTTGGACTCAAGAATATATTCAACGTTATGGGCTTGAACCAGGGTGATCTGAATTCAGACGGTTACGACGATATTTACATCGGGACAGGCAGTCCATCCTTCTCAAACCTCATCCCGAATAGGTTGTTTATAAATCAAGGAGGGACCAATTTTGTTGAAAAGACAAACGAATCAAGAACGGGTAGCCTGCAGAAGGGTCATGGAATATCATTTGCCGATTTGGACAAGGACGGCGACCTTGAAATTTATGCAGTATTGGGAGGGTGGTATACTGGAGACAGTTTTAAGGACTTCATTTTTGGAACAAATGACAATTTTAAGGGACTGAATATAAACCTTTCCGGTAGCGCATCGAATACGCTTGGCATCGGCGCGAAGGTGGAAGCGGTTTTTGATGATCGAACCATCTTCAGACAGTTATTTAACAGCAGCAGTTTTGGTAACAATCCGTTGTCGGTTTACTTGGGCTTGGACCATTCCAGCGAGTTGANGAGTGTGAAGGTATATTGGCCAAGTGGGGCAACCACCGAAACCAACTTGGTTGGTTTTTTCGGGATGACGCTCCAGTTGGATGAGGGGAAATGAAGAACATGAATGATTAAATGGATTAGCTGCGCTGCTTGATGAAAATTCAATTANAACCGAAGTTGAAGCGAATGGGTTGGATGAATGGATCTGGACAGNGTATTTTTTGCGGCGNGGAAATATGAACATTATTTGTCGTAATGGTTTGTTGGTTCTATCTGCCTTGATGTGGCAAGGATGTGATTCCCCGGATGAAATCAAGCCGGTGGTGTTTAATCCTTCCATAACAATGAGAGAAGTACAACCGGGTNAGTACACAAGAGTGACCAATACACGACAGCAGGTTACTTTGACCCGCGGTTTTTGGATCGGCATCAATGAGATTACACAGCAGCAATACGAATCGGTCACGGGGAGTAATCCGAGTTTTTATCAAGGCGATTCCTTGCCTGTAGAGAAAGTTAGTTTCATGCAGGCAAATGAGTTCTGTAATAAACTTACCCAACGCGATCGCAAAGCGGGACATATTCCGATGAACTTGGCTTATCGCCTGCCAACCGAGGCAGAGTGGGAATATGCCTGTCTGGCTGGGGCTANCACTGCGTTTTCATTTGGCGACTCCGAGGATGATGCCAATGCTCACTTTTGGTCGGCAGAGAATGCAGAGGATCAGTCCCAGTCGGTGGGAAAAAAGATTCCTAATGCCTGGGGTTTATACGACATGCACGGCAATGTATGGGAGTGGGTTGCAGACTGGTTCGCGCCACATCCGGCCGAATCTGCCTTGTTGGATCCCGTTGGGCCAATTACTGGTAAGCACAGGGTTTTCAAGGGGGGAGGTTGGTATCACGAGGCGAAGTTTGCCCGGAGCACTTCCCGTTTCATGATGGAGCCGGGTATGTCGATCAACTATGTCGGGTTCAGGGTGGTCCTCGCCGAGGGCGTGAACAAAAATTGAATTCGTTTTCCACNTGTCCATTGTCAATCTATCTATTTGCACCAAATTTGGTTCACGATTTTGCAAGTGGTATTTTGCTTTGCTCTTAGCATCTCTTTGAGGCTTGATGGGGCGAGATGATGCTTCCGGAAAACCGCTTGCCCGAGCGCGTTTTTGCGCTGATATGCTTTGCCAGCTTCGCCTGTTTGGCGGTGTTTCCGCTTGGGCTTATGGCGGCAGATTTGAGCTGGGTTGACGGTCCGGGTCATCGAAGCGCCTCACTCCGGATTTCCGGGGAACGCGAGGCCGGGTTTGAACGGTTGCCTTCGGCGTTTACCGGACTGAATTTCACAAACCNTTTGTTTGGTGAAATGTTTCTAACCAACGCCGTGGCCCACAACGGTGCGGGCGTAGCTGCCTCCGATGTGGATGGTGATGGGTTATGTGATCTCTACTTTGCCAACTTGCAGGGAACAAATCGGCTGTACCGGAATCTTGGCAATTGGAAATTTGCTGATATCACGGGGCCAGCTGGGGTCGGGTGCCCTGACCAGCTTTCCACCGGTGCGGCGTTCGCAGATGTCGATGGAGACGGCCATGCCGACCTGCTGGTTAACGGTATCGTAGCCGGAACGAGGCTGTTCATGAACGATGGTCGGGGCCGGTTCGCTGAGTCGCATGACACTGGTCTCAAGCGGGATAACTCAGCAATGAGCCTTGCACTGGCCGATGTGGATGATGACGGAGATCTCGACCTCTACGTGGCCAATTACATCGATGTAATGCATATTGCAGATGCGAGTACCCGGTTCACGCTCGGCCGGCGGGGCGGGCAGTGGGTCGTTTCTCGTGTTAATGGCCAGTCTACTTACAAGGCGCGGTTCAAGGGCCGATTTTTGGCAACACCCGATGGCAGGGTAAAGGAGTTGCCCGAGCCAGATTGTTTCTACCTCAACGAGGGTAACGGTAAATTTCAACAGATGGTTTTCGAGGAAGGTAGCTTTACTGATGAGGATGGTCGGCCATTTGCTGCCGCGCACGATTGGGGTCTTGCGGTGGCGTTTCGCGATGTCAATGGCGACCTTGCGCCGGACCTTTACGTGTGTAACGACTTCAGCAGTCCAGACCGGTTCTGGATTAACGACGGGCGCGGCCGGTTTCGTGCGGTGCCTCGTCTTGCTGTCCGCCATACTAGCCGTTCATCGATGGGCATTGACTTTGCTGATCTTAACCATGACGGATACGATGATATGCTGGTGCTGGATATGCTGGCTCGTCAGCAGGCCCGCCGGCTGGTGCATCTCGACAAGGAAAAACCGATTCCGATCGTGGTTGGCAAATTCGACGATCGGCCGCGATACAACCGCAACATGCTGTTGGTGTCGCGTGGCGACGGTACATGGTTGGAGGCGGCCAATTATGCCGGGCTGGAGGCGTGTGACTGGTCGTGGACTGCGGCGTTCATGGATGTTGACCTCGACGGCCTCGAGGATGTCCTGGTAACCAACGGGTTTAGCTTTGATACGATGGATATCGACAGCAAGAACAGAGTCATTGCAATCCAGAAGGCCCGCAGGCTTCCCGCTGCCGAGTTAAAGAGGCTGCGCCAGTATCGACCCCCTTGGCCGAGCCCTAATGCTGCTTTCCGAAATATCGGTGGCTTGAAGTTTGAACCCGCCCCGAAGGAGTGGGGTTTTTCGCATGTCGGGGTCTCGTACGGAATGGCGTTAGCCGATTTGGACAACGACGGCGATCAGGATGTCGTTGTCAACAATCTTAACCAGCCAGCCGGGCTTTACCGTAATGATNGCAATCGCCCGAGAGTGGCCGTGCGGCTGCACGGCCGAGGCGGCAACCGGGCTGGTATCGGGGCGCGTATTCGCTTGGTCAACGGCGAGAATGTTTTTTCACAGGAGATGATTGCCGGTGGCCGATATCTGAGCGGCGACGATCCGATGCGCGTCTTTGCGGCGGTATNTTCCGATCCGTACCGACTCGAAGTGCTTTGGCGTAGCGGCGCGCGGTCGGTGCTGGATGATGTACGCGCCAACCGGCTTTACGAAATCCTCGAGCCCCGAAACAAGTCCAAGCCGCCGGCGACAAAGCCAATGTCCAAGCCGATGTTTGAAGATGTCAGTCTCCGCCTTGGTCATCGGCATCAGCAGCTGCCGGTCAACGATTTCATCAATGAACCATTGATGCCGCGCAGAATCAGTCAGGCGGGACCGGGTGTGGCCTGGATAGATGACGACCGAGACGGCTGGGAAGATTTGGCCATCGTTGGAAATACTGGGCATGAACTATTCGTAAATATGAAGGGGAGATTCAGTCGAATAACTGAATCCAATGCGATANTGCCGANTTGGAATGNGCCGNTTGAGACCGTCGAGCGGGTGAATGGCTGGGCAAAGGCCGATCTCGATGGTGATGGCGATCCAGACTTAGTCTTGGCTACCGAGTGGGNGCCGNTCCGGGTGTTTCGTAGCGAGGCTGGCCGGTTTATTGAACGGACCGATGAGCTGGGTCTTGGCGATTATCTGGGTTGGTGGAATGGGGTCGCGATGATCGATGCTAACAATGATGGGCGGCTCGACCTAGTTGCCACGAACTGGGGNCGNAACAGTTTTTACGAGACTCTNTTTCGTGGNGGNCNAGCCAAGCCGACCTTGGCTCTATTCGTCGGCGATGTTGACGGCAACGGGACGATTGAACAGCTGGAGGCGGTACAGGTTGGGGGCCGATGGTTGCCGGTGCGCGATCGTCATGTACTGGAGAAGGCATTGCCGGCATTGGCGGCACGTTTTCCGGTTCATGCGGATATGGTTAAGGCGGGAATTGAGGGTATTGCAGGACCGGCTTTTGGGAGACTCAAAAANATGCAGGTCAATCATCTCGANACAACACTGTTCCTCAATCGAGGAGATCGTTTCGAGCCGGTGCCGTTGCCGATGGAGNCACAATTGTCNCCGGCATTTTCTGTTTGTGTTGGGGATGTTAATGCAGACGGGAACGAAGATCTNTTTTTTAGTCAGAACTTTTTTGCAGTTCGAGTGGAGGATTCGAGAAATGACGCCGGCACTGGGTTGTGGTTGCTTGGGCAGGGTGATGGTAATTTTTTGCCGATTGGCCCGCGTGAGTCTGGTGTGCGGGTCGACGGCGAGCAGCGTGGTGCAGCTCTGGCAGACTTCGACCATGATGGCCGGGTGGACCTTGTCGTCACCCAGAACGCGGCAGCCACTCGGTTGTTCCGCAATCAAAATAATTCTAAGGGTTTGCGGGTTCGGTTTGAGGGCGGGGCCGGTGGCGAGGGGGTGATCCTTCGCTTGGTTTACGCGGACAAAACAAAAGGCCCGGCGCGGGCTGTGCAGGTAATATCCGGCTACCGGTCGGCCACTGTCACAACACAGGTGCTAGGCATGGCCCGTGAGGCTGNGGCTGTCGAAGCGTCTTGGCCAGGGGGAAGGATAACAACCGTCCCGTTCAAGATGGAGCAAGCAGAGGTCGTGCTGACCTACCCGTCGTTACCCTAGGGGGTTGTAGGAACTTTCTCCTTTTCCGAGTCGTTGAGGGTTTTTTCCGATATAAGACTTCCATTCAGGAATAGAGCTTCACGGATTTTCAAACCCTGCTTGTCCCAAGCCATCCACTGACCGTTCTGGCGACCTTTCAGGTAGGCGCCTTTCTGCTTGAGTTTGCCATTAGGGTGATAGGCTTTCATTTCTCCGTGAGGAATGCCGTCTTGATGCATCCACTCGACGGACTTTATTCCGTTGGTGTGCCAGAAGATTTGCAGTCCTTCGGGTCGGCCGTTCACGAATTTCCCCTGCTTGTCCANTTGACCGCTGGGATACCAAGTTTTCCATAAGCCAGCGCGTGCNCCGTTTTCAAAATCTCCCTCGCTCTCCTTCTGCCCGTTGAGATGCCACATGATTCGACGCCCATGGGGNACCCCGTTGGTGAATGGCAACTGCAATTTGAAGACACCGTTGGTATGATGGTTTAGTTCAATTCCAGTGAAAAGGTTGGTCGTGCCTTTCCAGTACCATTTGCCGTCTTTTCGGTTCTGTAGCTCGTTATCTANCGCCAGAGCTACGCCGTTGGTTGTGCGTNNAGGATGAGATNCCGGAGCAGGTTGNGTCTCGGCTGTTGGCNTGGGCTCAGCAGACGAGNCAGATGTCTGCTTTGGCTGGTTTTGGCTACACNCAACGNTGGTCAGCAAGGCAGCACAGACGGCGATGGTTGCGGCAAAATGATTCATATAACAATCAAGTGAATAATATCGAAAAAGGTTGTTAAAAATCAAGACAACGAATATTNTCGTCTTGGTTCTTTGAGTTCAAAAAGGAGCCCAATTACCTCAAAATAAAAGCCTTTTCGAGTATTATAATCATGAAAACGCCCAAATTCAGAACGCTCTTTAATCCTCTGGTCAAGTTGGCTGCTCTGTTGGCTATCGCTTCACCTGCAACTGCACAAGTTTTGCTTGAGGAAGATTTTTCATCCGGGTTTGAAGAATGGAGTGTGGTTCACCCCCCAGGGGCTTTTAACGGGTCCACGCGGTGGCAGGTTGATTTAGCCGGAGAAACCTTGTTCGAAAACAGTAACTTCAGTGCGCCAGACTCGGCCGGGATGTTGATCAACGACGCTAAGACCGGCGAGGATTTTACATACAAGGTGTTGCTGATGAGCGGGGATGACGATGGTATTGGGCTGGTTTTCGGTTACAAGGATTCTGGTAATTTTTATCGTATTCTTTTTAGCGCTGAACCGGAACGAAATACTTTTCCAGGCGAGGGGTGGCTTTTGGAACAGGTTGTTAACGGAAAGGGCAATCATCTTGCTGGTGACGATTTCACCGAAGATTGGGAACCGGAATTTGTTTACATGCAGGGCTTTCCGTTTGAGGTAACTATCAAGACCAAGGGCAAGAAATTGAGTATCACTGTTGTGGACGATCCAGAGGAGGATGGGACTGAGTATGANCTGGTTAATAATCTGACGTTGCCCTCTTCGGTTTCCGGAAACGTGGGTCTTGCAAGTTGGGCGCAGGCAGGCGGTGTCCCTTCCGGTTCACATTTTTCTGATATCTCGGTGAATGGCAAGGGAGTCACGATGCCTAAACCGCTTGTTGGTTGGGAGGAGGTAATTCCATTGAACGCTGAGTCTAATGATGTTTTAGAGGGAGGCAACGAAGGGTATCCGATCTGGAGTGTAGGAATTACGACAAATGCTGAAGCGGGAGGAATCCTGACCGAATCAAGCAACAGTGGGTTATTGGGTACTGAGGTTGAAGTAGGGGAAGACGAGGATTACAACACTCACATTGACTGGGTGGGAGGCATGTTGGTCAAGGGGGATGCAAAGTGGAAGGACTATCGTATTTCAACAAAGCTGCATCCATATCCACATTGCACATTTACAGGGTGTTGGGTAAATGGTCACGGCTTGGTTTTTAGGTACAAGGATCCAGAGAATTTTTATCGACTCTCCTTTTCTAGCCGGAACCCCGGTGATTCNCTGCCNCGCCAGGGAGTATCTGTGCAAAAGGTCGTAAACGGCGAATGGAGCGAGGTGTTCTGGGAGAAGGGGGCTGCCTTCTCNTCCAAAAAATTTGTTCCCAGTGGCAAGGTGGATCAAAGCGAGTTTAACCTAAACTTGACTATTTCGGGTAACCAACTTGAGTTCAATATTATCAGCGATCCCGATGGCGCTGGTAAGGTCTTCAATTACGGTCCGATCGAAATTACCGGTGTGGATGCAGGTAAGGTCGGCTTTTCCAGTTGGTACCAGCGCCAGTTGGATATTGAACATATAAAGGTGGAGGAGATTGCGGGTGTTCCTTTTGAGGTCTTTAGTGATTTTGGAAAACCGAACCCAGCANCCGGATTAACCAACTTTGAACCTGGTGCAAAAGTGGTCGCGACTGTGCCGAGTCCGGTGGTGGATCCTCCTGGGTATCGCCGTAAGGTCACTGGCTGGAGTGGTACCGGTTCCGCTCCCAAGGGTGGCCTTTGGTTTTTGCCTGGCAACCCGAGGTTGTCCTTCGTGATTAAGCAGGCTTCTTCGTTGACTTGGAATTGGAAGACCGAAGTCAAAGTGGAAATCACAGCAGATGGTGGTGGGAAGGTTAGTGGAGGGAGTTCAAAATGGTACAAGGAGGGTACGAAGTTGATTGTTACTGCTCTTCCAAACAGCGGGCACATGTTTGACGGGTGGTACGGATCTGTAGCGAGCAAGGATAGGAAGTTGACTGTTTACACCGATCGTCCATTGGATTTGATCGCTCAATTTAGACCGGATTCGGACCGGGACAAGATGGATGATGAATGGGAGAAGAAATACATTGGCAATCTTTCCGAGCAGGGTAGCGGTGATTTTGACGGGGATGGGGTCAGCAACATGGATGAGTATCGTCGTCGGACTAATCCCGCTCAGGCTGAGCAACTGGCGTATGCCGTTCCTTCGAACTGGGAAAACACAGCAGTCTCGAACCCATATACGGTTGGGCGAATGGTCGTGGCGGATTTCGGTGACGGGTTCAAGGGTATATGGGAGAACAGCGGAACGTTTGAGGGAGGAACCGAAGACAATGAATATGCAGACTGGGATGGCCAGCAACTGATCCTAAACGAGTCTGTCTGGAAGGAGGAATGGAAGGACGGGGTTTATGAGGCTACCTTCGTTGTTGGGGATATTGACACGAGCTGCCTTTATTTCCGTTATCAGGATGAGGATAACTGGTATCGGGCTGCTCTTTCTGCCCGTGAGGGAGACGCGGCGTGGCCATTGGGCGGGTTAAGTATTCAAAAAAAGGTCAACGGGAAATACGAGATGATTGAGGAATCTGATTCGTGGATGATGCCTGACCCTGAAGATGATTACCTGAAGATCATCAAGTTGAAGGTTTCAGCCAAGGGGAATTCTTTCACGGTTCAGGCTATTCCGTTTGATCCGATAGACTCGAAAGATTTCGACGAGGAAGGCGCGTCGGAGAAGCTAGCCTTTAAGGATGACTCCTTGGCAGCGGGGCGGGCCGGAATTGGGTTTGCCCATCAGGGGGGTGGGGACACGGCATCGGATGATGTGCCGGTTGGTGCTGGTGCACTTCTCAAGGATATGACTGTAACCTCGGGCAACAAGGTCGTATTCACAGATTCGTGGGATGGGCACGACAGCGAAACATTACTGCCAAAGGGTTGGTTCGATCCAAACAAGGGCAAGGGTCTTGCGGGTCAATGGGTATCAAATGCGCACGGTGGGTTCATTCAATTGAAGAATGTCTATGCTGCCAGTTCAACCAGCAAGGATCTCCTTACAGCTGATGCTGATGGCGCGCTTATGGTAGGTCCTGAAATTGACAACAAGAATTTTCTGCTCGAATTCGGATTTGTTTCACACAGTGCCAATGATTACCTCACTGCGATTGATGGGTTGGGGTTTGTTTATGACTATAAGGATGAGAACAACTATGCCCGTGTTATTGTTGTGAACACCAAGGACATGGCTTTGGACGGAGGATCAACTTTGCCAAGGGGTGTTAACGTTTCAAGAAAGATCGACGGCCAATGGCACGACATTATTGTTGGAGACCGTTCCTTCTCTTATGTCCGAGGCAGACCATTTGACGTTGCCTTCACCTCGGAGAATGGTAATTACCACCTTGTCATTAATGGGCACGAGCCATTGTATCTTTGGAATCAGTGGCGCCGGAATTATTTCCCCGCTACGCCAAGTGAGATCAAGAAGGGAGCAAAGTCAACCGAACTGCACTGGAGCGATAAGGAGGCGACTGCCGGCAATCGTTATGGGGTCACCACTTGGGGGTCAGCGCTTGCGAACATTATTAAGGCAGAGCATTACTCACTTGAGGCCAAGGACTCCAAGCCGCCAGAGCCTGCGGTGTTGGATATTTCGCAGTCTGGAGGCATGGTTACNATNTCNTGGGANGGCGANGGGCAGTTGGAAAAAGCCGCCACCGTCAANGGTCCTTGGGCACCGGTAAATGGTGGTAGTCCTGCCAAAATAAGTCCTGTGGCAGGTCAGGGGTTTTACCGAGTCACACGTTAATTTAGGATAAGGTAAGTCCGTTGTTCTGAACTTTTTTGTTCAAACAACTATTGGAATCAAAATGAAATTGCCAAGCCATTCTAAGGGGGCCTTTACCCTGATTGAGCTTCTTGTTGTTATCGCGATTATCGCGATTNTAGCAGGCCTTTTGCTTCCAGCGCTTGCCAAGGCCAAGGAGAAGGCCAAGGAGCAAAGCTGCCTCGTGAATACGCGCCAATTGATGCTGGCTTGGATGATGTATCCGGATGATTACGATGGAAAATTGGTGAGTAATCATGGCATAGCGGAAACCCGTGCAAAGCGCCAGAACTGGGTAAACAACGTCATGGATCACTTCACTTCCAAGGACAACACCAACATCTTGTTTATTAAGGAGGCATTGCTTTCCCCTTATACATCCCGTTCTCACGGTATCTATAAGTGTCCGTCAGATAATTTTATTACAAAACAACAAAGAGCAGTCGGATGGACATCGCGTGTACGCAGCTTTTCCATGAACTGTTTTGTCGGAGACGCAGGTCAGCTGAAGGCTCCGGGACCACAAAATGGGTTATCGCCTGGATGGCGTCAGTTTCTTTTGATGGGAGATATTCCGAGCCCGACTGAAATTTTCGTAATGCTAGACGAGCACCCGCCTACACTTAATGACGGTTGGTTTCATCTTTACCCGGAGTATGGTACGGGTGACGAGATAGGTTCAAACCACAATGGCCGTGCGACTTTTTCATTCGCGGATGGGCATTCCGAAACTAAACANGTGGTTTTCAAGGGTGACGACAAGAAAACTGCAGCNGTAAAGAAGGGTTGGCTGGGNCCGCGCGCGTCAGTTCCCTTCTTTAGNCGTTAATTATTTTCGNCTGTTTGGTCGTGCTCTCAGTAAGCAATTAGGCTATGCGGTGAAATAGCTTAATGNATCTACAGGAGNTCTTGCAAAACTGACCGTTTTTTAANCAGGGAACTTTCTTTAAAGCCTAGAATTTGAATTTAATTTTGATGGAGTATCTAAGGATATTCAATCAAACCATTGGACGAATTTTTTGACCGGCTCACGGTCGGTACGGTATTGGTAGGATGGATCGTCGTAGTCTGCGTAACCGAGTGCCATTCCNCATATCAGTTTTTTAGTTTTAGAGATATTTAGCCGTTTCCTTACAACATTCGGGTACTCGGCGAGGGCGGCCTGTGGACATGTCTCAAGACCATGGCCGCGGGCTGCGAGCATCACGTTTTGAATAAACATACCCATGTCAACCCATGAGCCTTTCTCGAGATTTGCATCGATGAAAAAAAGCAACATTACGGGTGCTCCGAATCCTTGATAATTTTTCATCCATTGTTTCCTTCGATTCTCTATTTCATTTTGTTGGATACCTAAAGCTTTGTATAGAGCGCGNCCGCATGCCCGTTTGCGGGTAATGTATGGCTCTTTAATTTCAGAGGGATAATACTGATAGTCTGGATTCGCCTTAATGCCGTCGATACGGCATTTGGCCAAGGCTTTTCCAAGTTGACGTTTAGGTTCACCGCTTATGACTGTAACCTGCCATGGCTGGCTGTTCACCCCAGAGGGTGCCCANCGGGCACAATCGAGAATCTCCACAACAAGTTTCTGTGGGACCGGTTTGTCTAGAAATGCACGGGTTGATTTTCGGTTTCGAATTGCTTCGGTGACCTTCATTGGATATTCCAGCCGCATTGAGGCGGGTATTGGCATTGTAGCAAGAACNTNTCTGTGCCTCAATCGAATGCAATTTNACCTTCAAACTAGATGACACGAAAACTGGCATTTTGCCTGTTCTTAGCGTTTGGGCTGTTCACTTTTCAGGCGGCTGATAGGCCCAATGTGCTGTTGATCCTTGTCGATGACTTGAAACCGGCGATGGGTTGCTATGGAGACAAAGCAGCCAAGACTCCGAATATGGATGCTTTGGCCAAGCGCGGTATGCGGTTCGATTTGGCGTACTGCAATCAGGCGGTTTGTGCCCCATCTCGGTNCACNCTGATGCTTGGATCGCACTCGACCTCCACCGGTCTTTATGGTTTGGGAAGTCACCTTCGCCGTGTGATACCGAACGCAGTAACCATGTCGCAATATTTTTCNCGATATGGTTACCGGGCGGAGTCGCTTGGCAAGGTGTTCCACATAGGCCACGGAAACTTTGGCGATCCGCAGGCATTTGAGGTGCCACATTTTCACGACAAGGTGATTGAGTACTTAGTCCCGGAGAGTACGAATGGCGGAAGACTTACCCGGGAGGAAGCGTTGTTCACAAATCAAAAGTTGGGTCAAATTCGTTCGTTACCCCGTGGGGCTGCATTTGAGGCTCCTGTTGCAAGAGATCAGGATTATGCCGATGGTCGCGTCGCCAATGAGACGATCAATCGGTTGAAGGAAGCGAAGACGCGTCTTGATTCGGAAGGCACGCCATTTTTCATTGCNGCNGGCTTTGTNCGTCCGCATTTGCCTTTCTCTGCACCAAAAAAATATTGGGACATGCACGACCCGCTCAAGCTACCGTTTGCAGTCAACAAATNATTCCCTGAAGGTGCTCCCAAAGTGGCGCTTAAGCGGGGAGGGGAAATTGCTGCGTTCAAGCCGGTGCCTCCTACTGGGCAAATCGAAGATGAGTTGGCCCNCAAACTGATCCACGGTTATTACGCGAGCACAACGTATGTGGATGCCCAGATCGGGAAGGTAACAAATGCGCTGGGAGAACTAGGATTGGCGGAGAACACTTTAGTGGTTTTGTGGGGCGATCACGGCTGGCACTTGGGTGANCTTGGAATCTGGACAAAGCACACGAATTTTGAGCAGGCAAACCGCATCCCGATCTTGATTGTTGCTCCTGGGGTGGCTCAGGCGGGGGCGGCGACTAGGCAGNTGGCAGAGACAGTGGATATTTTTCCAACCTTGGCCGAGTTGGCAGGATTGCCTGCACCGAGTGGGCCACAACCAATAGACGGTGTCAGCTTGGTTCCGGTATTGAAAAAACCGGATGTTCGTGTTCGCGGTCATGCTTTTCATGCCTATCCACGTGGTCGTAAATTAGGCAGGGCAATTCGCACGGAGCGATACCGCCTAGTAGAGTGGAAAAACCATNGTGATTTCAGTGTGCAGGTGGATTACGAGTTGTACGACTACAAGAGTGACCCTTGGGAGACAAGAAATCACTTCAAGGCTAAGCCGAAGGTGACTGAAAAGTTGAAGGCGATTTTGGCCGGATATCCAGCNCCNAAATCACGCAAGTAATGGAAACTTATGCTGAACATTGCCAGTTAGTCGGTAATTGGGCAGAATCACTTCCACCGTGAAACGATTCATCCTGACGGTATTGTGTTGTACGCTTGGTTCGGCTTCAGTTGCTGTGGCCAAACNCCCTAATGTTGTATTATTTCTGGTTGACGACATGGGCTGGCGCGATGTTGGGTGCTTTGGTAGTTCGTTTTATGAAACACCGAATATCGATCGNTTGGCTAAGGANGGCGTTCGATTTACCAATGCTTATGCGGCTTNCCATGTCTGCTCACCGACCCGAGCCAGTATCATGACCGGCAAGTACCCAGGCCGATTAGATCTTACAGATTGGCTCTCGGGTCGACGTGACTTTGATTTCCAGCGTTTTCTAAGCGCCGAAAAACGGCAGGCNTTGCCTTTGAGCGAGTTCACACTTGCTGAGGCACTCAAGGCAAGTGGCTATCGNACCGGTGTCTTTGGTAAGTGGCACCTTGGTAACAATGAATTTGGTCCNNTAAATCAGGGGTTTGATGTTCAAATTCCNAGTTGGAACGGCTGTTGTCCTAAGGGCGGTTATCATCCNCCTTATAGAATGGAGGGTCTGAAGATTGAGGGTAAGNAAGATGNGTATCTGACCGATCGCTTGAATTCAATGGCGCTTCAATTCATGGAACAGAGCGGGGATCGTCCTTTTTTTCTCTATCTCTCCCACTTCTCAGTTCACGACCCGATCCANGGTCGCAAGGATTTGGTCGAGAAATATCGCGCCAAGNTAAACAAGCTACCATCTGCGAANGGGCCGGCGTTCATTCTTGAGGGCAACCCGGATGACGAGACCCCATTATCNCGAAAGCAACTAACTGGGTTTTTGAGCAAACCATCGCATCGGGGACACAAGGTTTTGCCTCAGCGTACGATCAAGATCAAGCAACGTCAGGACAACATCGAGTTCGCAGCAATGGTAGAGTCGGTGGACGAGAGCTTGGGGCGCTTGCTGCAAAAGCTCGAAGAATTGGGCCATGAGGATAATACCATCGTCATTTTTTACTCTGACAATGGAGGGATGTCGGCGGGGAACTTTGGTAACCCCGCCCGGATTGTTTCGCAGAGTCAGCTTGATCGGGCCTATGCCACNTCCAACCTGCCTCTTCGGGGNGCCAAGGGTTGGTTATATGAGGGAGGAATTCGTGTGCCCATGATAGTGAAGTGGCCTGGCAAAGGCAGGGCAGGGATGGTTTGTAGGGAGCCAGTCATCAGTCCTGATTTTTATCCGAGTATTCTGGAAATGGCCGGATTGCCACCAANGTCTACACAGCACAAGGATGGGAGAAGTTTTGCCCCAGCACTTCTGGGAGATGAATTTAAACGGGGGCCAATCTATTGGCATTTCCCGCACTACAGTAACCATGGCATGCAGAGTCCCGCCGGCGCGATACGCGACGGTGACTACAAACTGCTCGAGTATTTCGAAAACGGAACTGTGCAACTATTCAACTTGAAAACAGATTTGGGCGAGCAGCATGACTTGTCGGTTGCCCAACCGGAACGGGCGGGTGATCTTTTGGCCAAACTGCATGCATGGCGAAAAGAGGTGGATGCAAAAATGCCGAGACCCAAAAAGGATCAACTATGAAAAAGCTAATTCTTTGGAGTGCCATATTTACTTTTGGTNTGACTGTNACGGCNGATCAGCGCCCTAACATCTTATTCATCTTTCTGGACGACTTCGGCTGGCGGGACACCAGCTACATGGGGTCGGATTTTTACGAGACGCCACACATAGATCGATTGGCCAAGGGCGGGTTGGTGTTTACAGACGCCTACTCTTGCGCGGCCAATTGTGCCCCTGCGCGTGCATGCCTGTTGTCGGGGCAATACACTCCACGCCATCGAATCTTCAACGTCGGTACCACACCTCGTGGCTCGGCTAAGCATCGTCGGCTCGAACACATTGCTGGCACGAAGACGCTTCGCCCGGAAATTGTCACGTGGGCGGAGNCGCTTCAGCAGGCTGGGTATCGCACTGGAATGTTTGGCAAATGGCATCTTGGCACCAGTCCAACGGAGCAGGGATTCGACGTTGAGGTCGACCACACCAAGCTTCCCGGTTTCCGTGGCCATTTTGGACCCAACGGCCANTACCTTGCCGATGTCTTGTCAGATAGGACGATCAAATTCATTGAGGGTAGCCAGGATAAACCTTGGTGCGCTTACCTGTCGCACTTCGCCGTCCACACTCCGATCCANGCTAAGCGTGAAATCATCGCAAAGTACGAGGCCAAGCGCCCGGGAAAGCTGCATCGCGATGCAAAGATGGCCGCCATGATTCAGTCTGTGGACGAGGGTGTCGGCAAGATTATTGCCAAGCTTGAACAGCTTGGGCAACGAGGCAACACGGCAATTTTCTTTTTCTCGGACAACGGAGGGTATGGTCCTGCAACCGACATGGCCCCACTCTGGGGTTACAANGGCAACTATTACGAGGGCGGGATTCGNGTGCCTTTTTTCGTGAATTGGCCAAGCGTGGTGAAGGCAGGTCAGTCGACTGCCGAGCCGATTATTGGAGTCGATATTTATCCGACATTCCTCGACTTGGCCAAAGCCAAGCGTCCAGGTCAGCCAATGGACGGTCGGAGCCTTCTGTCGGTNATCANGGGAGATGCAAAGAGCATCGGACCAAGGCCGTTGTTTTGGCATTTCCCAGCTTACCTTCAGGCATATAAGGTGATTGATGAACAGCGCGATCCCCTGTTCCGCACGCGTCCGTGCAGTGTCGTGCGTNTGGGCGACTGGAAGCTGCACGAATATTTTGAGGATGGNGCATTTGAGCTCTACAACTTGAAAGAAGATATNGGTGAACGAAANAATATGGCTAAGGAGAANCCAGCTAAAGTNCGGGAACTCCACCGTCTGCTTGTCGATTGGCGAACGAAAATCAATGCGCCTNTNCCTACAAAATCTAACCCGGATTTTGATGCCGTAGCTGAGGCTGCCGCCGTCCGCAAGGTCTTGTCTAAGCGCGGTAATTAATCGGCCACTTAAAGGCTTTCCGNCTTGTTGTGTTTGAGGTGTTTGCCAGTGAGTTCNTGCTTGGCGCTTAGGTTAAACGCTATCTCGTCTCAGCAAATAATGGGAATCGCTTTGACGGGATATGAGCCTCCTTGAACAGGCGCNCAATCCGCTTCACTATATTGGTGTTTTCGGCTGCAATGTTTTTGCTTTCCCCAATATCATCCTTAAGGTTGTAAAGTTCAATCGGTGCATCAGGGTTGTTTTTTACTTTCAATCGAATCGCTTTCCAATCACCCATTCGAATCGCTTGTGCGTTTCCGTGTGAGTGGAATTCCCAGTATAGATAGTCGTGTTTCCTCTGTTCANCACCGGTCAGGGTTGGGACATATGAGATGCCGTCTGTGTGTTTTGGTGTTGATATTTTTGCAAGTTCACAAAATGTTGGCATTAAATCCCAATGAGCACATATGTGATCGCTAAGACTACCAGCCTTCACTCTGCCTGGCCAATAGGCTATTAACGGTACCCGGATGCCGCCTTCGTAAAGGTCTCGCTTATGGCCTTTAAGCGGTCCATTGCTGTTGAAGAATCCAGGTTGGTGTCCTCCTTCATAGTGTGGGCCGTTGTCACTCGTGAATAATACGAGTGTATTTTTAGCAATATTTAATTCATCTAATAGNTCAAGTACTTGACCTATGCCGCGATCCATGCGGGTCATCATGCCGGCGAATGCAGCGACTGGGTTTCGGACTTTTGTGCCGTGGCTATATTTGCCAATCTTATTTTCAAACTGCTTAAATTTTTTTCGAAANGGGGCGACATCTTCTTCGGGACACTGCATGGCAGCATGCGGGATGGTGATTGGAAGGTAGACAAAGAACGGTTTCTTAGCGTTGTCGCGNATNAACTGCAGTGCCATATTTTGTATGAGATCGTGCGAATAAGTCTTGCCATCGAGTATCACTTTTTTGTCGTTGTGCCAGAGGTGCTTCGGGTAGAATGTGTGCGCTTGTCNCTGGCAGTTGTAGCCATAAAACTCATCCCAACCCTGTTTCACGGGGTCGCCATCTGAGCCGGGCGCACCGAGACCCCATTTGCCAAACATGCCGGTGGTGTAGCCGGCATCCTTCAAAAGTTTCGGGATGGTGATCATGTNGGCTGGTATCGGGGCCTGACCTTCCGGTTGCACTTCGCGGTTGCCACGCACGAAGGCGTGTCCGGTGTGCACACCGNNCATGATACTGCAGCGGGTCGGGGCGCAGACCGTGCTGCCGGAGTAATGCTGGGTAAATCGCATTCCCTTGGCCGCCATGCGATCGATATTCGGTGTGGCGAACAGTTTTTGTCCGTAGCAACTGAAGTCGCCGTATCCGGCATCATCAACCATGATAAAGATAAAATTAGGCTTTTTTTGAGCTGCTAGATCCTTGCCGCCAACCAGGCCAATCAACAACAGTAAGAATAGTTTTTTCATATAAAATTATTTTTGTACAACGTGTTCGCGTTTGAAGACAGTTTCAAATTCCTCGACTAAGGCCTTTTGGTTTTCGGCGAGATTTGTCGTTTCACTGAGGTCTTTTTTCAAATTGTAGACTTCGATCGGNTTGTTCGTGTTGCGGCGGACNCCTTTCCAGTTCCCTTTTAGGACNGCTTTAGCCTCGCCGCGCTCGTCAAATTCCCAGTAAAGGTAGTCGTGTTGGCGCTGGCCTTTTTTACCNAGTAGCGTCGGCACTATAGAGATGCCGTCCACTTCGTGTTTCGATTTGATCTGTGCCAGTTCAAGAACGGTGGGGAATATGTCCTGAAATCCACTGATGTGNTGGCTGACTGTTTTTGTGGGCATCGTTCCCGGCCAGCGCGCGATGAACGGCACGCGAATACCGCCTTCATATAGATCACGCTTCATTCCGCGCAGTGGGCCATTACTGTCGAAAAACTCCATTTTGTGGCGACCTTCCTGATGTGGGCCATTGTCGCTACTGAACATCACGATCGTCTTGTCGTCGATTTTCAGTTGCTCGAGTATGGACAAGATTCGGCCAACGTCCTGATCGATGTAATCGATCATCCGGGCAAAGCCTTTTTCCTGATCAGGGATGTCAAGATTGGCATGGCTGCCCCAGTCCGGTACTCGCATCCCATCAAAGCCGATCCGTGTTTCACTTCCGGCCTCGTTGTTGGCNTGGGGAATATTGAGTGCGTAGTAGGCAAAAAATGGTTTCGATTTATCCGCACNGGCTATGCGGATGTAGTCAATCAACCGATCGGCGATCAGCTCGGGCGCGTAGTCGACGGTAACCCGAGCTACGCCGGCCCCCTCGTATCTTGNGTCGGCACGCTTGGNTCGCCAATCATNGTANAGCACATTCCTTAGCTNCACTTTTCGGCCGTTATGGACGAGAAACTCNGGGTAAAAGTTGTGCGCGTGGTACATATTGATGTAACCNTANAACTCGTCGAAACCGTGACGTTTTGGGTCGTCCAATGGCGGCGGGTTACCGATACCCCATTTTCCGAAGCATCCGGTTTGGTAACCGTTGTCTCGAAGCACCTTGGCGAAGGTGATGTCGCTTGGCTGCAATTGTCCAGGACCGTTGCCTCGGATCCGGGCATGGCCGGTATGTAGTCCGGTCATCAAAACGCAGCGCGATGGGGCGCAGACGGTGCTGCCCGAATAGTGCCTTGTGAAGCGTACACCCTCCTCGGCCAAGCGGTCTAGGTTCGGGGTGCGAAGCGTCTTTTGGCCGTAACAGCCGAGGTCACCCCAGCCTAGATCGTCCGCAAGAATGTAGATGATATTTGGCCTTTTTGAAGCTGACTTGTATGTCTCGACGGCATCAATCGTGCTGCTGGAGATAGCGGCAATGATGAAGACTATTTTTTTCAATTTTTGGATTTTTTTGTTCCAGTTGAGAATTCAAGGTCGAGTTCTGCTTTCACTGCGAATTTTTTGCAGCTCGGCTAGGAGAGATTTCACAATTTTCGGTCTNTCTTGATANAGGTTGCGGGTTTCNGCGAGGTCGTCTCCGAGGTGATAGAGTTGTCCTTTGGGACTGCCAGGCTGTGGTTTGACATTTGATGGTTTGGAAAAGCCGCCGGATCCGAGACCTGTGATTAGTTTCCATTGGCCTGATCGGATGGACATCATGNCGCGCCGGGCCGGGATGACAATAGGACCTCGAATCGGCTTGTCCTCGGGTTGTTCGTCAAGCAGGACGGGGAGGATATTAAAACTGTCCGGTCCAGCTTGTGGTGGTAGCTTGACTTTTGCAACAGCTGCAAATGTCGCTAGCATATCAGTGAAACAGATCACCTGTCGACTAACCGAGCCTGCGCGAATTCGGTTGGGCCAGCGTGCGATAAACGGCATGCGATGTCCGCCCTCCCATGCATCTGCTTTCATCCCGCGCAAACCACCAACCGAGTCGTGCCCAAACCGTTGTACGTCGGCTTTGTACCAGACCGGGCCATTGTCAGAGGTGAAAAACAGTAGCGTATCGTCACTCATATTGGTCTTTTCCAGAGATTCAAGCACACGCCCTATCATCGAGTCCACCATCACCAAGAAATCACCATACATACCAGCTTTGCTACTGTTAAGATACTCAGGCGATGGCAACCAGGGTGTATGCGGTGCAGGGTATGCCAAGTATAGCATCAGGGGTTTTTCAGTTTTTGACTTGGCATGTTGTTCGATGACGTTGACTGCCTCTTCAGTGAAACGCGGAAGAACATCCTTTAGTTTCAAACCTGGTGCAATTCCGCCCTCCCNCCAGAAGGCACCTTGAATTGGAGACCAACCGTCGCTGCTGTTCGCTTTAATTCGATTACTCGGTGGTGCAACNGCGCGATTGTCGCGAATGTAAAAATAAGGTGGGATATCGGTCGAGGCCCTGATGCCGAAGTAGGTGTCAAATCCGCGATCAATCGGTCCGCCCGGTAGGGGCTTATCATAACCGTTTTCGTTAAAACCAAGATGCCACTTGCCCACCATGGCTGTCCGGTATCCGTTCGCCTGCAGAAGGGAGGCGATTGTCGTTTGGTCATCTCGTATCACGGATCGTGTGCGCCATGAAGCAACATCGGTTCGGAACGGATGCTGCCCGGTCAAAAGTCCGTATCGCGATGGATGGCACAACGCACCAGGGGAATGGGCGTCAGTAAAGCGCATTCCGTCCCGTGCGAGTGAGTCGATATATGGAGTTGGGATTTTGGATTGGGGGTTATAACACCCTGCATCACCGTATCCCATGTCATCAACCATGATGTAAACGATGTTCGGTTTCTCCTGCGCAGCTTGCGTTGAATCCGGCAACGTAACAACCAAGCTAAACGATAATAGTAATATTTTTTTTGTGTAATAAATCATTTATGTGTTATAAATTATTAGATTTTAAATGGATACATCCAGCTAAAAATTGTCCAAATAAACAGTGCCGAAATTATTAAATAAAAAAATATATTTTTCAATGTTCCACGCAATGGAAAATATTATCCCCAAGGTAAGTTATTAGTTTTTTGTTTCTTTTGCAAATGACACTGCGCTTGGTTTCTGTGGCTTGTATGATTTGTGGTTGGAAATGAAATTTTATTTTATAACGGTAAGCAGCTGTAGTGTGTATACTTGAAACGCCTTTAATAAAATAATTAGCTGGGTTACAATCGAATCGTCTTATGAAGCATATTATAATTACTACAATTGTAGCTGTGGTTTTGACGTCTTGCAGTACGCCTGATGTTGCATCCACAGAAGTCAAGAATGTATCTCATGCCTCAGTTGCTGATCCTAATCATTACAAAATTGATTTCGAAAACGAATATGTAAAAGTGCTGCGCGTTAAATATGGCCCATACGAAAAATCCATATTGCATTCTCATAATCAGTTAGCAGGGGTTCACCTGACGGATGCTAAAGCCAAATTTAAATCTAAAAACGAGAAAGCAGAAATTAGGGATATCAAATCAGGTGACATTGGATCAGGCCCTGCCGAGGTTCATACTGTGGAAAACCTAACCGATAAGAACTGGGAAACTGTCTTGGTTGAATTTAAGAAGAAGTATCCTCGTAGCATTAGTAAACTTAAATTGGATGCTACCAAAGTTGATTCAAAACATTATAAAGTCGAGGTTGAGAATGATTGGATCCGTGTTATTCGGGCAAAGTATGGTCCTAAAGAAGAATCAACCATGCACGATCACAATCCCGGGGTTGTGGTTTTTCTCACGGATACAAAACATCAGCTTATTAATGAAGATGGTTCGACAATTAATTCTGAGTTTAAAGCAGGATATGCATTATGGGTTGACGCAATTACTCACAAGGGAATAAACCTTGAAAGTAAACCAATGGAACTCGTTTTTTTCGAGTTAAAATAGATAGAACAGCATTAGTTATTTTGCTCAAGATTATGATCAAGCCGAATATACAATCCATCGCCCTGCTTATTTGCCTTGCGTTTGGCCATGTGGATATTTTTGCCGATGACGAAGCAAAACAGCGGCCGAATATCGTGTTCATCTTGGCTGATGACCTTGGTTGGCGCGACCTTAGCAATGAGGGGTCAACTTATTACGAAAGTCCGAACATCGATCGTATCGCCAATGAGGGGATGAAGTTCACGCGTGGTTACGCTACTTGTCAGGTTTGCAGCCCTTCTCGAGCTAGTATACTAACTGGCAAGTATCCAACGAACCATGGGATCACCACTTGGATCGGGGACGCGTCGGGCAAGGCGTGGAGTGGTCGGGGACGCCAAGACAGCCACTTGCCTGCTGGGTACGAACGCAATCTGCGAGCCTCGGAGATCACCCTTGCTGAGGTGCTGCGAGACAATGGTTACAAGACATTTTTCGCCGGTAAATGGCATCTTGGCAGCAAAGGATCTTGGCCAACGGATCATGGGTTTGATATTAATAAAGGCGGCTGGGATGTCGGCAGCCCTCGAGGTGGTTTTTTTTCGCCATGGCAGAATCCTAATCTGGAATCTGGACCCGCTGGCGAGTCGCTTACTCTGCGTCTCGGCAACGAAACTGCTAAATTCATTGAAACTAACAAGGACAGGCCTTTTCTTGCTTATCTGTCGTTTTACACTGTACATGGCCCGATACAAACGACACCCAAGTTATGGAAAAAATACCGTGACAAGGCAGAGGCTGCCGGTTTTGCCAAGGAGCGGTTTGTTTTTGATCGGCGACTCAACGTGCGCCAAGTGCAGGATTGCCCGATTTATGGCGGGATGGTCGAAACTATGGACGACGCTGTTGGCATTGTGCTGCGCAAACTCGACGAGCTTGGTTTAACGGACAACACGATCATTTGCTTCACCTCTGACAATGGGGGTGTCTCTTCAGGCGACGCCTATTCGACGAGTAACACGCCGTTGCGTGGTGGCAAGGGGCGTCAATGGGAGGGAGGTATCCGTGAGCCGTTTTACATCAAGGCTCCTGACGTAATTAAGGCTGGATCGACCAGCGCGGTGCCCGTCAGTGGCATCGACTGGTACCCGACGCTGCTCGATCTGGTTGGTGTCATCTTGCCGAAACATCAGAATGTGGACGGCGTCAGTATCGTGCCACTTCTGAAGGGTGGGGCGATCGCGGATCGACCGTTATATTGGCATTACCCTCATTACGGCAACCAGGGTGGCGAGCCGTCGTCGATCATCACACAGAATGACTGGAAGCTGATACATTACCATGAGGACGGTCGCGATGAACTGTACCACTTGCGCGAGGATCCGGCGGAGCGTCATGACTTAGCCAAACGCAACCCCGAAAAGGTCAAGGACCTTCGCGCCGATCTCGATGCCTGGCTCAAGGCCACCGGTGCGAAGTTCCCAGACAAAGATCCGGCGTTCGACGATGCCAAGCGCCAGGCCCGATGGGAGTCCATACAGACACGAGGCAAAACCACTCTCGAGAAACGACATGCCAGTTATCTTGCTTCAGGTTATCGACCTAACAAGGACTGGTGGGGCAGCATGCCTGCGGATTGATCCATCATCAGTATTTTCATACCTCTAGTTTGGGGCGAGTTTGAAGTGTCCAGGAACTGCGATGGGAAGAGTTGTTCTGTAAAACGTGTTGGGGATTGAGATTGGCTTGCGGGTTTGTAGTGAAACCCTAAGATTGCTTTTCCGAGGCGTATTACACAGCTAGGACGCATCAAAATGAACAGGGTACAAACGATAGACTATACGATTGCTGCGATTGCGCTGTTCACCATTTGCCATACGGCTCTTTTAGCAGAACCACAGGAGAAACCACGGTTACATGTTGAGAGTGAAACCGTACAATTCGGTAGGGTAATTGTGGGCTCCAAGGTGATGGTTCAGTTCAATATTCAAAACACTGGGGACGCCAGGCTGCTTTTGTACGATGTTGAGGCATCCTGTGCGGACTGCACGACCATTTTGTCAAATCCTGACAAACTTGAACCGGGTCAGACAGGGGTAATTCGGGCGATGGTTTTGACTGCAGAATTGCGCGGGGATGTTGACCGCACGCTTTCGGTTTATTCAAACGATCCAGTAGGAAGTCGGCGGATACTCCACATGACGGGGCATGTCTGGTCGCCACTCGAATTGAAACCACACTATATCTATTTCCCAACCTTAAAGTCGGTGGGTATTCAGCAGGAATATCGGGTCGATATAAGCAATACCACTAATCAAGATATTCTCCTATCCAATGCGCGGAGCAGTGACAAAAGATTCCGCGCAAAGCTGATTTCCTCACCAAAAAATAAAAAATATACCTTAGTTGTGACTACAGTCCCACCTCTAGATTATGGCAGTAACAGGGGGGTGATCTCATTTGAGACGAATTATCCGGGATTGCCGACTATCGAGATGAGAGCAACCGCAAATGTGACTCCCCCTTTGACATTCAGCCCATCAAAAATTTTCTTAAAAGCAGGGAAACTAGAAAAATCAACAAGAAAAAATGTAAAGCTTTCAAGTAGGTTGTCCCCTCCTGCTCAGATTTTGAACCACGTATTAAGCATCACAGGCCCATCGGTTGAGATTGTTGAAAGAAAACCTGGCCAGTATGTTCAGTATTCAATTTTGTTTCCAAAAGGATTTATTGTTGAGTCAGGCCTGAATGGTTCATTGAGTGTAAGAACAGATCACGAGCAGTTTCGCGAGATAAGCCTGCCCATCCGATCTTATTCAAATATTCCTACAAATAAGAATGCTCCTTGATTCCTTCTGCCCTTTTAAGGATGTGCTGGATTGTTTCAGTTTAATGAAGCGGTTTTATTTTAAAGCTTTTCGTGCCAGTTTTTTTACGCCGATTGCCAAGTGGTTTTTCTTTTTTATTTTTGCGTTTTCCGTATCTGGTGAAATTCATCCAGAAGAAAGTTCGACAAAGAGTTATTCTTTGAGCCCTTTAACCATTCAAAACCGGGAAAACTCAAATATGTTTCATCTGCTTTCTCCGGATAAAACAGGGGTTGATTTCGTAAGTCGAGTGGATGAGTGGGAGGCATCTAAAAACAGGATTCTATATAATGGAAGCGGGGTAGCTGTTGGTGATTATGATAGGGATGGTTGGCCTGATTTTTTTATTTGTTCTATAGATGGAAATTCGGCCCTTTACAAAAACAATGGTGATTGGGTTTTTGTTGATACAACTGTTAGTTCAGGTTTGGGGGAAATAGGCAGTCGGCATCGGGGAGCCGTCTTTGCAGATCTAAATGGGGATAATTGGTTGGATCTGCTTGTAGGAACGGTCAGCATGGGGATAAGGACTTTCATCAATCATGAAGGTGTTTTTCAGGAAACAACTGAAAAGTCCGGAGTGATGGGCGGCTATGCGCCAATGACCATGGCCTTGGCGGATATAGATGGAAATGGAACCGTAGATTTGTATGTAACCAACAATCGATCAACTGACATTAGAGATGAAGGGTCAGTTAAATTAAGACAAGTCAATGGTAAGTTGATAATTCCGCAAGAGTACCGAAATCGCCTAGTTGTTTCTGGTGGCGTTTTAAAAGAGTATGGGGAACCCGATATTCTTTTTATTAATGACGGAGATGCTGTTTTCAGAAAATCAAGTTGGTTGGATGGAACTTTCCTTAATTCGGATGGGGAGACTTTAAAGAATGCACCTTTGGATTGGGGTTTGTCTGCGGCTTTTCAAGACATCAATGGTGATGGTCTTCCGGATTTGTATGTTTGCAATGACTTTTGGAGTCCGGATAGGTTTTGGATTAATGAAAGTGGGGTGTTCAAATTACTGGGCCCAAAAAATTTGAGTAAAACATCTGCAAGTTCCATGGGTGTGGATTTCTCTGACTACGATCGAGACGGAGATGTGGACTTGTTTGTGGTCGACATGTTGAGCAGGGATTTGGCAATGCAAAAAAGGCAGATGGTTGCTCAAGATGAAACAGATAGGCAGATGACACGAGGTGAATTCGGAGAGCAAGTCATGAGGAATACTCTATTAAATAATAGAGGCGATGGCTCCTTTGCAGAATTGGCCAATTTTGCCGGTCTTCCTGCTTCAGACTGGTCTTGGTCACCAATATTTATGGATATCGATCTTGATGGTTATGAAGATTTGATTATCACCGCTGGTCACTACAAGGATACACAGGATATGGACGTCAATGCGCTCATTAAAACAAGGCAAAAGCCCAGAGACAGATCCTTAAGTGCTGCACAAAGGAAAACGCAATTTGCGAAGGAGATGATGGAAAATAATCGACTCTATCCAAAATTAAATTTGCCAATTGTTACATTTCGAAATGAAGGTAATGGTGTTTTTCAGGAGAAAACTTCTGTGTGGGGAACGAATGACAATGGAATTCATCATGGGATTGCTGTGGCTGACTTTGACTTGGACGGGGACATGGATTTTGTTGTTAACAATATGAATCAAAATCCAGGCGTTTATGAGAATCGATTTAAAGCCCCTCGTGTAGCAGTGATTCTACATGGAGAGCCCCCGAACACTCAAGGTGTTGGAAGCAAGATATATTTGACCAAAGATGAAATATTCGAGCAGTCCCAGGAGGTTGTGGTTGGTGGTCGGTTTCTTTCCGGGTCTGAAACAAAGGTTGTTTTTGGTGTTGGCAACAAAAAGGGCAGAATGAGTCTAACCGTGCTTTGGAGAAGCGGAAGAACAACCATCATTAATGATGTGAAGGAGAATCATCTTTATCATGTCCACGAATCTCGATTCTCTGAAAAAACTAAAACCAAAAAAAACTCAATTGTGTTTTCTCCTTTGTTTAAGGACATAAGTGAACGCATCGACTACAATCACGTAGAAAACGCATATGATGACTTTCAGGGACAACCTCTTCTTCCGTTTAAGTTGAGTCAGCAAGGTCCGGCGTTATGGGTTGGTGACATCAATTCTGATTCCTGGGATGATTTGATCGTTGGTTGCAGCAAGGGAGGCCGGGTTAATGTATTTCTTAATGATCAAAATGGCGGCTTTAAATATTTACAGGGACCCGAGTTGGCTAAAGATGATGTAGCTTCAATTTTTTCTACTGGATCGGACAAAAAAAATGAATTTTTAAGTGTCAATTGTGGGTATGAAGGGGAAAGAGTATCGTTGAAGCGTCATCGTTTGCTTAAAGATAAAATAGTGAGCGGTCCAATCATTGATATTCCTATCAAGTCAGTGGGTTC
>PBKH01000066.1 GCA_002721375.1 Verrucomicrobiales bacterium | reverse complement strand
CCGCTAAGTTACTCACCGCTACCATGTAATCATCCGCATCCGACGGTGCCACACTCGCCAATGTAAATGCCGAACCCGTCTCTCCACCCAGCGCAACACCACCCTTGCTCCACTGATAGGTTATCGGCTCTGTGCCCGCCGCTGTCACACTCAATACCAGACTATTGCCTTCGACCAGCGACAGCGATTCTGTCAACTGCTTAATCACCGGCGGAGACTCAACCGCCAAATCAATAGCATCACTATCGACACTACCGGCAGCATTTGAAACAGTCACCTTATACTCACCAGCAGCAGAAGCCTGAACACCAGTTAACGTGAATGTGGAATCCTGTGCACCATCTATGGCAACACCATCTTGTGACCATTGATATGAGATCGGCTCTGTTCCCGTAGCAGCAACCTGAAACAAAGTACTACCACCTAGCACAACAGATGAACCCTTGGGCTGAGAAGCAATTGAAACTGGCTGTACGACAGAAACAGTCACCCCTTCACTCTCCGTTAATCCGGCAGAGTTAGTAATTTCAACAGAGTAAACTCCGGCATCAGTACTAGCTATATTCCCCAATGTTAAACTTGAATTTGTCTGACCATCGATCAGCACACCGTCTCGTTTCCAAGCGTAAATCATCGGCTGACTACCGCTGGCTACAACAGATAAGACGACTGTCTGACCTGCAATCACATTCTGTGCTTCTGTAAGCGAATCAATGACAGGGGGCGTCTCAACAACCAATATCGCAACATCACTTAACTGACTACCGGCAGGATTAGTTACCAGCGCCCGATATTCACCGGCTGAGGACTCACTAAGATTAGCCAATGTAAGCACAGCACCAGTACCACCTTCAACATCCACCCCGGCATGTTTCCACTGGTATGCAATCGGATCGGTACCGGTAACAGAAACCTCCAGCACTACACTACCTCCCACAACCCCACTTACACCCGAAGGCTGGGATTCGAATGCAACCGGTTGAATAACACGAACTGGTATATCATCACTGGTTACATTTCCCGCAAAACTGCTTACTTCAACCGTGTAATCCCCCGCATCTGTATACTGCATATCTGCAAGGCTCAAAGTGGCTTCTGTAGCCCCATCAATAAGGTTTCCATCACGCCGCCATTGGTAATTTAAATCGACATCGGTCAGAGGAGTGCTTGCTACTACTTTCAACAATACAGCCCCATTAAGCAAACCATCCGCACTCTCGGTTACTGAGTCTATCACCGGCGCCTGAGACACTTCATGATTAAGCTGCACTGTACCGGTATCTCCCCCTACACCGTCAACCGCAACCAGGTAAGTGACACCTGTTTCAACCGTAAAAACAACCTCACTATCTTCACCGTCACCACCACTATTATCGTCACTTGCAACCTCTTCCAGCGCATCCCAACCACTCCCAGAGCCCACCTTATAAATAGCCAGCACAGTATCAAAATCACTATTCTCTGTTGAAAGTTTAGCTGACCCTTCCTCACCTGGGGTAAAGGTAGTCCAAGCTGAAGCGCCACCCGTGTTGCCGGCGTGATTTGGCTCGCCAGGGTCCTTTGCAGCCCCGGTAGTCGTGTAAACTGTCGATCCACTGAAAGATAATTCACCAGGCTTTTTCTCAATATCACGCAGCTTCGCGATCAAACGCGGCAACAAATCTGGACCGCCCAATATCGGGTCATTTCTCTTGTCACCTGTATCACCACCATTGCCACCATCACCCGCATTGCCACCACCAAAAAATGCGCCAAGGTCCAGCTTTGTATTTACCTCAGTTTCTGGAGCATCTTCTGTAAACTGAATAACCAACGGGACTTCCTCACTTACAACTTCCTCATCGCCAGAAGTAACTGCCACATAATAAAGACCTGCATCACTTATCTCCAACTCCTCTAATATCAAACGCTTACTTATTTCACCAAAAATCTGTTCTCCATCCTTATACCAAGCATAAACAATTTCATCAGTCTCAACCTCAAGACTGACATTCAGTTCGGCCGCGTTACCTGTAATACCGGTGGTTGGCTGTGGTTGCTTCACGATGACAGGTAGAACAGCATCAGTTTCGAGAAGATTCCAACTTAACAGGACATCACCGGTAGAACCGTTAAATCCATCAATCGCAATATAATAAACCTCAGATTTTGAGGCATTCATCCTTAATTGACTAGTCAGATACCCACCCGAATCTGCATCAGATCCCTTTTGCGTCAAACTATCGAGTGACTCTCCAGTATATACTGCCAATGTAGTGTCAAAGGAACTTCCCTTGGTATCAAATGTAACAATCCCGGACCCGGGTGCCTCCCATCTAGCCCAAACTGAAGCCGACGCAGACCGGCCACCGTGGGCAGGCTCATTATCCACGGATGTTGCGCCAACATTACTACCCCTAACACTGCCGTTTGATCCGCTGAGCTTAACTGAATCAATAAATTCATCCTGAAGATCAATTAAATCGGTTATGACACGGAAGTTCATTGAATTGCTATACAATGCACCTCCCTCACTCCCAACATTCAAACTGTAACTCCCAGAATCAGCCAGAATAACACTAGGCAGAACCAATGTTTGCCCAGTTGCACCTGATATATTAACCCCATTCTTTAACCACTGAAAATTAAATGTACCGTAACCTGAAACCGGAGCAGTCAAAGTCACCGTAGTACCTTTATAAACCTCCTTCAATTCGTCCAGATCCCCGACACTCGGCGGAAGCAACACTTCCAAATCTGCCTCTCCGCTGGACACATCACCAATCACATTAGCAACGATTACCTTGTAAACACCGGCATCAGGCTCATCAGAATTCTCGATACTCAGAAGCGGTGAAACGGCACCCTTAATGACATCGCCATCCTTGTACCATTGGTATGCGATAGGTTCAGTACCACTGGCTAAAACGCTGAACTGATAAGGTTGGCCTTGTCGAATTTGGATTGATTCAGGAGGTTGTTCCACAATTGAAACAGGCTGCGCGACTCTTAATGAAGCTGTACGGCTTAATTGGTCGCCAGCTGGATTTGTCACAAGGACTTGGTACCCACCAGAATCATCCAAGCTGACATTGCTTATCGCATAATTGGCACCTGTTTCTCCAGTTAACTTGTCACCATTCTTTAACCATTGATAAGTCAAAGGCTCAGTGCCAGCAGCATCAACAGAAAAAACAGCCGCTTCACCAGTTGGCACCAAACTATCCTTTGGCTCCGAAGTTAAGCTTACGGGAACATTGACAATTACATCAACTATTGAGCTCACGACAGAACCACCAGCATTAGAAACTGTAACGGAATAGGCACCTCCTTGCTTCTCATCTACATCCTTAATTTCAATTTTAGCTTCGGTGTATTGCTCCAACACTTGACCATCTTGCTTCCATTCAAAAGTCAATGGCTGAGTTCCACTTGCGGCAACACTCAGCGAAAGCGTCTCACCTACTCGTAAAACATCCCCAGCCGGCTGGGTAGTAATTACTGCAGGTATTAAAAGCAGCAATCTAACCTCAGGACTGGTCTCCGTGCCGGCCGGATTACTGGCCACAACCCGATACTTACCAGTCTGAGCTTCATTGACATTGTTAAGTGAAAGAGTTTTGCCTGTGGCGCCCGAAATGGGCTGATTTTCATATAACCACTGGTATTCAATCGGCTCTGAACCTTTTGCAGTCGCATTAAAAACAGCAGTCTCACCTGGAAAAACCTGAACTTGCTCTGGCAATTGAGTGAAACTCACAGGTTCATAAACGACAACTGCTGATTCATTGCTGATCACTTCACCTGCTTCATTGGACATCACCAATTTATATATACCGGAATGATCTGATTTTGCATTGGAAACCTCATAACGAAAAGAGACTGCACCTTCAACGGCAACATCATCACGATACCATTGATATACTATTGGCTGAGTGCCGCTAGCTACCACTTCGAGTAACAGGGATTCATCCTGACGTAGATTTACACTAGCAACCGGTTGCGAAAGGATCGTCACAGGCTGAACCACCGTCAGCTTCACTTCCTCACTCACCGCTCCACCAGCCGGGTTCTTCATCACCACCTGGTAACTCCCCTCATTACCCTTGCCTGCACCCGTAATCGTTAACCCAGAACTCGTCGCACCTTCTATCTCATCACCATTAAACCTCCACTGATACTCAATCGGCTCCGTCCCCAACGCCTCTATCGCAAACGTCGCTGTCTCTCCTTCAATCACTCGCGCCTGTTCCGGCTGCTTCGTAAGCGTTATCGGCACATGCACCGTCAACTCAACCTCATCACTCACCACCGTCCCGGCCTCATTACTAATACTCACCGAATACTTCGCCTCGTCATCCGTCTTCAACACCTTAAACGCTAGCTCCCTAGTCACGGCTCCCTCTATGGCCTCTTCACCCTTGTACCACTGATATACCAACGGCTCCGAACCACTCGCAACCACCCCCAACGTCAAACCTTGTCCAAGTAACTTAGTTTCACTCGTCGGTTGCGAAAGGATCGTCACAGGCTGAACCACCGTCAGCTTCACTTCCTCACTCACCAACGACCCTGCAGGGTTCTTTACAACCACCTGATAGCTACCAATATCAGCCTTGCTGACATCTTCAATTTCAAGAACAGATTTATTGCTGTTTGGAATAGGTTTACTGTTAAAAAACCATTCATAAATTATTGGATCACTACCTGATACATCAATACGATATTCAGCCACTTGACCGGCTATTACACGCGCCGGCTTTGGCTCAACAACCCATTGCAGCTGGGAATATACAATTACTTCGACAGGGTCCGTTGTTATGGATCCGGCATCATTCTGGACTTTTACCATGTACCGGCCTGCATCATCCATTTTCAGCGAATCAAAAACCAATTTTTCTTTAATTTCACCGGTCAAGGCTTCGCCATTCTTGTACCACTGGTAAATGAGGGGCTGAGTTCCACTGGCTGCAACCTCCAAGATTAAGGAATCTCCCTCCACCTTTTGATCTCCTTCAGGCTCCGCAAGGATTTTAACAGGTTGCACCACTGCCAGCCTTGCCTCTTTACTGACGACACTTCCTGCTGGGTTTGTAATAACGACCTGGTAACTACCCTCGCTCCCCTCCCCCACATTCAATAACTCCAGTTTCGGACTAACTGCTCCATCAATTTCATCGTTATTAAAGAGCCATTGATATGACAAAGGCTCACTCCCAACAGCCTGAACATTTAAAACTGCTAAATCTCCACTTATGGCGCGAACTGGCACAGGCTGTTCGTTTATAACGATCGGCTGATAGATGAGTACTTTGATCTGATCACTCTCAATATTTCCGGCAGAGTTGCTAACTACCACCGTATAAGTTCCGCTGTCTGAAGGAGCGACGCTGTCAATCTTTAATAAAGGCTTGGCGCTTTCGGACACCACCCCCCCATCCTTGTACCACTTATAAGTCAACGGCTCACTACCGCCTGCAGCAAGACGAAGAACCATTTGATCACCCCCACGTCCCGTGAACGGCTTTGGCTGCTTCAAGATAACTGGCGCTATAACCACCTTTAATTTGGCACCATCACTTCGGACTGTTCCCACCACATTCTGAACGTCGACGGTATAGACACCACGCTGAAAATCCTCAACGCCCAAGATCCGGAGTTGCGTTCCTGTTTCACCTTCAATCGCCTCACCATTGTGAAACCATTGATAGGAAAATGGAGCAGTTCCTGATGCAACAACCCTAAACACCGCAGCACCACCTTCGTTGGCCTTGGTATCGGCTGGTTGAATCTCAATACTTACTGGCTCCTGGACTTTCACCTCGAAAATCGACCCCTTGACACTTCCTACAGCATTGATTACCTCAACCTGATACAATCCAGCATCAGCCGAAGACATCCCTTTAATTATTAGGTTCGATGAATCACCACTCTGATAAAGGGCACCGCGCTTATACCAATTGTAAGTTAACGGTTCGGTTCCGCTCGCACTAAGCTGAAGCTTCATGGTGCTTCCCGCCAACACGACCTGATCCCCAACTTCACGTGTCAGTTTAGGCATGACACTAACATTTAGTTTTGCCTCTTTACTCCTAACCCTGCCCGCCTCATTCCGGACCTCTACCTGATACAGTCCACGATCGGTTTCTTGGGCTATCCCAATTTCAAATACCGTACTATCTGCCCCATCAATGGGGGTGCCTGCATAATACCACTGATACCCCAACGGCCCCGTACCAGTCGCTGCAACAGTGAAACGCGCAATAGAACCTTCGCTAACTGCCAAATCCTCAAGGTCTTGAGTTATCTCAACAGGAAACACGACAATCAAAGTTGCGGCAACACTCTCTACAGTGCCACCGCGATTTGTAATCAAGACACTGTACTCCCCCTCATCGGAAATCGTAACTGAATCAAGCTTTAGCGCCTCCTGAGTTGCCCCCTCGATTGCCACACCATCCTTTAGCCACTGATATGTTAACGGCTTGCTACCGCCGGCAATCAAGCTAAACACTGCTGGCTGATTCCTAAGAACTCGGCGACTGACGGGAGCCCTAACAACCTCGGGTCCAGCCACCACATCCAATCGTCCTTTTCCACTGCGAACGGATCCAACTGGATTACTTGCTTCCACTTGGTAATCCCCTGCATCGTCCAAACCCAAATCGTCCAATTTCAATACCGCAGCATCTGCTCCTTCAATTAATGCTCCATCCCTGAACCATCGATAGTTCACTGGACCGCTGCCGCTTACCTCGACAAAGAACTTGGCACTTCCGCCGATCATTGACATGGCGCTTTCAACATCCACCACCATTTGAAGCGGGAAGTTTACAGTTAAACGTATCGGATCGCTCTCTGCTTCCCCAGCCTCATTGCTTACTTTCACAACATAAAAGCCAGCCTCCTCCCTCGACAAATTGGTTAGGTTCAAAACCGGATCAATTTCACCGTCGATTGGCTTGCCATTATAATACCATTGGAAATAAAGGGGCTTTGACCCTAAGTAGGCAGCCTTCAATGACGCATCCCCGCCCTCATTGACAGATTGATCAAGCGGCTGTCGCGTGATCCTTGGGCCTTGATTTACATTCAGTATGGCCTCGCTTGTGACTACATTAAGACTATTTTTTATTTCCACACCGTAAAGCCCCTTCTGCAATTCACGGATATTCTTCAAAACCAATTGTTCGCCCGTCTCATCAGGCAACTCATTCCCTTCATAAAACCACCTGTACGAAAATGGTCGCGCGCCCTCGGCCTCAAGGCGCAAAATGACATCGTCCCCCACCTTCACTGTTCGATCAGCAAGTCCCTTCAAAATCTCAACCGGAAGATTTAATGAAAGCCGCACCGGTTTACTAACATACTCACCAGAGGAGTTGGTAAGTCGTACATGATATAGACCTCCATCAGATTTTTGAACGGAGGGCAGGCGAAGTATCAAATCTCCCTTTACATCTAGAGGTTCGCCATCCTTGTACCATTCAGCACTAATCGGCCTAGTCCCGGCAACTATCAAATTGAACTGGTGCGGATCTCCCAGATTCACTGTAGCCGGCAAAAATCCACCTTCCAGNACGGGGGGTTCAAGAACACTCAAATAAGATAACTGACTTCGATTACTTCCAAGTGAATTACCTACCACCACCTGATATTCACCCTCGTCATCCGGTGACACACCAAGAAGTTTCAGCACCGATTTAGTCGCTCCAGGTATGATTACTCCATCCCGATACCATTGGTAGACGATCGGCTTTAACCCGACAGCAGATACACTCAACTGAAAATCTTCACCAGCAACAGCGGCAAGCTGTTCTTCAGGCTCAACCAATATGCTTGGCGCATCATTTTCGGGCGCTCTCGGCAACACTGTAATTTCCACCTGACTATTAACCTCGAGGTAATTGGAATCATCCTCAGGTCTGAAATTAACTTTTAGCGGATAAATACTAAAGACGTCTCCGGGTTTAACCTCAAGGGAAGTGCCGGGATTGGGATTGTATACAAATTGCCCAGGTAAATTCGACTCTGCGTTGAGTTGAACTTCACTCAATACCGTTCCGGCCTCAATATCTTCAGGGTTAAACCAAGAAACCTCTGGTGTTGCACGACTCACATCAATCGTGACCCGTGACTCTACAACATTGTAATTTTCAGTGTCCTCCGGAGTAAATGTAGCCTTCAAAGACTGACCATTGCCCGCGTTAAGGATTACTCCTTTTTCGGGCTTGTATTCAAAAACACCAGGGACTTCCGCCACGGCATTCAATTGTATTTCGCCAAGCTCCGCGCCGTAAACAATCCCTTCCGGTTTGGCCCATTTAACAACCGGATCATCCGGAACATTTGCCACCTCAACTACCACTGAAACGGAGCGTTCAGACTGACCTTTTTCATCCTCCACAAAAACTGAAAAAGCCTCAATTTCACCGTACACATCAGCCGGTGGCATCCAGTCAATTGATTCCCCATTTTTCAAAATTACTTTTGCTAAAGCTTCCCCTTCATCATCCAAAAAACCCCCACTCAAGACTTCTTTAATTTCAAACTGTAACTCATCACCGTCTGGATCAAATGCGTCAGAAGCTTCCAGCAATGCAGCGTGACTTAATTCATAGGGCTCATCCTCTAAAGCGCCGGTTAGGTTATTCACAGTCGAGACCGAAGGCAGATCCTGAACCGGTTTAACATTGACCTCCACCTTGGCAGGGGCTGACTCCAATTCGCCATCGTTTACTATAAACGTAAAAGCGTCCTGTCCATTGAAGTCCTTGTTGGGCACATAACCCAAATTTCTACCCGAACCCACGATTTCACCATTTTGAGGGAGATCAACAAGCACATACTTCAATGGGGTGCCCTCAATATCCGTACCTTCCAATTGGATTTTCACCTGCTCGTCCTCGAGCGCAATTATAGAACCATCAAACGCCACCGGCGGAGCGTTGACCTCCTCCACCTCGATTAAAACCTTACGGACTGTCTCGAGATTGCCATCCGAAACCACCACCTCAAATTGATATGTTTCAGGTCCCTGTTCTTCCGCAGGAGTCCATTCAATCGTTTGTGTCTCCTGTGTAATGGTCATGCCATCTGGTTCTCCAACCAATTTATAACTCAGTTCACTGTTCCTACGCCCGTTGTCATTGGCTGAAATAACGATTTGCAAGGGCTTGCCCTCAAGAACCTGAAGAGGCTCAATTCTCTTAACGGTCGGAGCAGTCGAGTCAATTACAACGACTTCCCTGATCACCGCTTCTCCCAAATTTTTACGACTGTCTTGCGCTTGATACTTAATGCTATACGAGCCCGTTATTCCGGCATCCAACCCACCATCAATCTCAATGGCAGATGTCAGATCGCCCTCGACAAGGTCCATCGCGACGGCACCGAGCTCCTCATAGGTACCACCCGCCTCAAGATAAACAACCGGATCTCCATTAAGTGTGATCACCGGCCCTTCAGTATCCACCACGGTGACCTTTCTAATTTTGATCGGAGCCTTGTTACCGCTACGATCTTCTACAAGATATTTAATCCCGTATTCACCCGGAACCCTTGAATTAACCGTGCTGTCCTTAATGAGCCTTGTAGCCAAGCTGCCGTCCAAATTGTCAAAGGCATACACCCCTGGATCTTTGAACTCGTATCCTGCCTCCACCTCCATCTCAGCCTTACCCAACAGGTTAATGACTGGCGGCACACGATCCTTAATTATGACCGTGCGTATAACCTGCAACGCAGGATTACCCTGCAAATCCTCCACATCATATGTCACCTGATAAGTTCCAGCCCTGAAAACATTGACCGGATTACCAACAACGATGCTGTCCGTTAAATTACCGTCCACTCGATCCTCTGCTGTCGCACCAGGATCAACATATTCATTACCACCATCCATCACTATTGTTGAGGATCCGACCAAGCGAATAATTGGAGCACCGCTGTCGCCAACCATCACTATTCTGCTGGCTTCAGTAGCCTTATTGCCTGTCATGTCGGATACATTGTAGGTCACCAAATACTGGCCCTTTTTTTCGACATTGATTTCATGCTCGACCATTACGCGATCAGAAATATCACCTTCAAGTGAATCCGAAGCCTCAAATCCTGGCTCAACAAACTCCTCCCCAACATCAACCACCAAGGTCAATTCCCCTAGAAGGCTTAATACCGGCGGAACTGTGTCCTGAACCCTTACTTTTCTGGAAATCGGATCCGCCTCGTTTCCATCTAGGTCAATCACATTGTAAGTGACGACATAATCACCCGGTAACATCACATTCACTGGGTTGTCCACACTCATTAACTCCGCAACATCACCGTCAAGGCGGTCCAGAGCGGAAGCTCCCGCATCAACATAAGATGTTCCCGCTTCCACCACTACTTTAGCCCTGCCAATTAATTGGAGTATTGGAGGCATCCCGTCACTGATCACTTCGATCTTTCGTTTTTGACCGGCAGCCTCGTTGCCCGACTTATCCTTAACCGTGTAGATCAACTCATAAACGCCGACCTGAGTCATGTCTACTTCCCCAAGAACTTCCACCGCCTTCTCTATATTTCCATCGACCAAGTCGAAAGCCTTATATCCAGGCTCATTATACAATTGGCCTTTCATGATCTTGTAATCCGAATTCCCCAAGAGCTTGAGCACAGGCGGCACCGTGTCCCTAACAACGACTTTTCGAACTATCTCTGTGCGATTACCCGAGTTATCCGCCACCGCATATGTTAGCTCGTACTCGCCATAAATTTCTGGATCCACAAATCCCACAACTGAAATTTTCTCACTAAGATCCCCATCTAAACCGTCTCGAGCAGATGCACCAGGATCGAAAAACTTACTTCCAGCTTCGATAATTAATTCAGCCCCATCGTTAAGAGTAATAATAGGACCAACTGTGTCCTTTACAAGGATAGTGCGAATCACAGGGTCGGCACGGTTACCACTATAGTCAGTTGCCGTATATATGATGGCATATTCCCCAAGCTGATCGGCCTGAACCGGGTTATCAACCTGTAGTTGAGATGTAATATCCCCAACAGAATAATCCATCACGAAGGCGCCAGGATCGACATATTGAGTTCCAGCCTCAACCTCAACAACCTCGCCACCAATTAGATAGATTTCAGGCCGTATCGTATCTTTAATCTCAACCAATCTAATTAGTGGATCAGATATATTCCCCCTCTTATCCTTGGCCGTATATGCGACCTCGTAAAGGCCCACCTTTGCAAGATCAACATCGCTTTTTATCAGTATATCATCGGTGACATCTCCATCCAGACTATCATATGCCCTTGCTCCTACTTCCTTGTATCCATCTCCTAACTCTAGGACAACCTGCTTACTGCCAATGAGTTTCAATGAAGGAGGCGTATTATCCTCAATGCTTACAGTCCGAACCATTTGAATTGCATCGTTCCCGTTGGAATCCGTCACATTATATTCCAACTGGTAAAGACCAACCTTAGATGAATCAACTTTGCCTGTAACAACTACAAATCCAGTTAACTCTCCATCGATCTTGTCCTCGGCAAAATAGCCAGGATCAACAAACGGAACACCGGCCTCGGCAACCACAGATTGCCCACCAACCAATTCGATTATCGGAAGACCGGTGTCGCCCACGATCACAACACGGGTAAGTTCAATGGCATTGTTACCGGAACTATCCATAACATTGTATTTAACCACATAGGTGCCATCCACGCTGCTATCAACTGGATTCCTTACCTCTATCTTATGAGTCAAATCACCATCCACATTGTCAAAGGCTACTGCACCCAAATCGACATAGTCCTCGTTTAATTCTTGCTTCAAAACAGGATCACCCACCAACTTTAGCATCGGAGGCAGGGCGTCAATAACAGACACCTTTCGGACAACTTGGGCTGCCTTGTTTCCTGATAAATCTGCAACATTATATACAACGAGATAATTACCAGGAATGTCTGTTTTCACTTGATTTTCAATGGCGATTGCCTTTGTTAAAATCCCATCAAAGCTATCTTCAGCAGTTGCTCCTGCATCTGAATATGTTTTGCCAACTTCGAGTTCCAGCACTGCATCCCCAACCAGCGTTATTACAGGCCGTTTTGTATCTCTCACAATTACGGTTCGGTTAATCTCCCCCGCCACGTTGCCACTTGAATCTGAAACATTATAGGTTATGATATACTCACCCGTCTCGCGGATGTTGACTGGGTTCACAGTTTGAACATACTCACCCAAATCTCCATCGACTGTATCCGAAACAACAACCCCCTCATCAACATAATCAGACCCAGCCTCAACGTATATTAATGATTCACCGTTTAGCTTCAAATCCGGTGCACTAGAATCGATAACCACGATTTTGCGCAAAAGCTGCTTGGCACGATTATCGCTCGAATCACTAACATCATATGAAACGTAAAACTCACCTGGTTTATCAAAATTGGATGGTCTTTTGATCTTTATCTGATCTGTCAAGTCACCATCAACAACATCCTTGGCCATTGCCCCCTGCTCTTTGTATTTCTCACCTGCTTCCAAATATACAACGGGATCTCCCAGCATGACCAATACAGGTGCCGTGTTATCACGAATCACAACTTCACGAAAAACCTCGGGCGATTTGTTTCCCCTGCTGTCTTGTACCGTATATCCAACACGATAACGACCTGGGTTGGATGTATCGACGTTATTGCTAGTCATTATCAGTTTGTCAGTAACATCCCCGTCTAGATTATCAACTGCAACAGCACCCAAGTCTTCGTATTCACTTCCTTCTACCGCAACGATGCTGGAACCACCAATAAGCTTGATTGAAGGAGGCGTAATATCCCTGACCACAACTACCCGAACAACCGGATCCGCTTCATTTCCGACCTCATCAGAAACGGTGTATGTAATCTCATATGTACCAAGCTTAGTGGTGTTCAAGGTACTGCTAACCTCAATATCCTTACTTACATCTCCCTCAACCAAATCGTAAGCCCGTGCACCTGCGTCAACATATTGCTCCCATCCTGGCACAGACTTGTTTACGTAGGCAGCCACCAAAATAGAATCGCCATTCAGCGTTATTACAGGGGCTATAGTATCGACAACCTCAACCGACCTAATTGCGGGCTTCGCAATGTTTCCAGTGAGATCAGAAACCGTGTACTTTACTGAATAAAGCCCAGGTTTCCCGGTCTTTACATTCGACTCCATATCCAATCTTGAGCTGATATCACCCTCAAAAACATCGATAGCTATCGCTCCAGGATCAGCATAAACACCACCACCCTCTATAATAATATAATCATCATCTTGACCCTTATCGTGATAGTCTGGCTTATGAGCTGTATATAGACCCAGATTCGGATTCACTATCGCATCCGCCATGTTCGGATAAACATTCCTCACCACCGGGCTCCTCAACGAATGATCCGAATCTCCACCAGGACCACTCTGTGGCTCCACCCTGTAGGCCAACAGCCTCCCATCTTCCCTCTCATAGATATCTACTAAGGCACCCCACAAANTCGCATCTTCGTCCACCAAGCTCAGTCCTGTACTGCTCAATATGCCGTTGGCTGGGTTCGACAATAAATCAACTTCCAACGCGTCCCCATCCACGTCACTTGCAGATAAACTTATTACGATCGGCGTATCCTCTTCGGTTAANACNCCATCCTGATCATGCACTACAGGCTTATCATTTGCTGGGGCAACAGTGATAGTGACTTTCGCAATATCTGAATCAATGGTTCCATCGTTAACACTGTATTGAAATTCATCTGAACCACTAAAATTCGCGTTCGGCGTATAGGTCAACACAAGTCCTGTGCCACTTAAAATGCCGTTGGCCGGGTCCGACAATAAATCAACTTCCAACGTGTCCCCATCCACGTCACTTGCAGCCAGGATAATTAGAATCGGCGTATCCTCGTCGGTTGACACACCATCCTGATCATTCACTACAGGCGCACTATTTACTGATTTAACAGTTATGGTAACCTCTGACTGTTCAGAATCGAGGATGCCATCATTGACGATGAGTCCGAAAACATAATCGGTTGTTTGCTCAACGCTTGGAGCAGTAAAGGTCGGCGAGACTGCATTCTCATCAGAAAGCACGATGCCTGATGAAGCGTCCACACTCCATGTATACTCAAGTGAATCACCGACGTCCGAATCGGTTGACCCAACCCCATTCAAGGCCACCGTTGAGCCTTGAATCACGATCTGATCCTGACCTGCATCTGCCACAGGTCGATCGTTGAACGGGTCAACCGTGATACCAACCGTGGTAAAGCTTGAAATAGCCATTCCATCAGTGGCCAGGAATATAAAGCTATCGGAACCATAAAAGTCAGGTTTGGGAGTGTAGATCCAATTCGGCGCATCGCCACTCAATACACCGTTCGCTGGCTTAGTAAGCGTCGCATATGAAATATCATCTCCTTCCGCGTCAGTTGCTGACAAAACAATCGATACCGGCGTATCCTCATCGGTTGACACATCACCAATGCCGCTCACCACAGGAGCATCATTCACCGGGTTCACCGTAATACTCACCATGATAATCCCAGAATCAGTGGTTCCATCGTTAACCTTGTACTTAAAGTCATCTGAACCGTTGAAGTTGGCGTTCGGTGTATAGGTCAAGTCAGGTGCGGTGCCGCTAAACACACCGCGATCCGGCGGCGTCACCACCTGATAGGTAAAGGTATCGCTATCAACATCCCTCGCACCCAGAGTAATCACAACTGGCGTGTCCTCATTGGTACTACGACTCTCCATAATCGCAATGGGCGGGTCGTTAACCGGGTTAACCGTGATGTTCACCATGGCAATATCTGAATCAACAGTCCCATCATTGACCGTATACATAAAGGTATCCGATCCGTTGAAGTTGTTGTTAGGCGTATAGACTAATTTGAGTGCAGCGCCTGGTTGGTCAGTATTATCAAGGTCGCCAACGATCGTGCCATTTAACGGCTGCAGTATCCAATCCAAGGTAATTGTACTGCCTGCGTCCACATCAGCTGCAACAAGCGTTATAGTGAGAGGTATATCCTCGTTGGCGACCTCGTCCTGATCGCTGGCTGTCGGCGCATCATTGACATTGACCACCACAATATTAAAGGACTGCTCAGTAAAGGCTCCGCTCAGGTCGGCGACCTTGATCACAACAGCATTGCTGCCCACGTCTCCATTCAATGGTGTGCCTGAAAGGGTAACGGTGTCGTCACCGTTATCATTCATCGTAAGCCAATCTGGAATAGTCGGCGCGCTGATAGTAATTGAGTCCCCACTATCGACATCACTTGCACTGAAAACATAACTGTAGGCAATGTCCTCAGTTGCGCTGACCTGTGCATCACTCAAAATGATCGGCACATCGTTGAGGGCAGTGACCGTATTGTTGGTGAGTGTCTCATCCAAAGCGTTACCCGCAGAATCATTAATTGTGACGCCTGCCGCCAAACCAACCGTCAAAACCTCATCGCCATCAGGCAACCCGTTCAAACCAAGACCCAGTGTGTATACATTGCCGGAAACGGTGACACTGGTCGGCGTAGCATCAACCGTTGCCGTTCCATCTGTGATCGAAAGCACAAAGTCAGCCGGGCTCAGGCCCTCTCCTGTACCAGTGATTAACGGCTCACTGAAAACTACCGAAATAGTCGAGTTATCAGGAGCGGCCGTTGTTCCAGTGATCACCGGACCGCTTGTGTCTCCGGTCACCTCAAAGTCGTCTGTTGGCAGACTGGTATTGCCTGCAGAATCGGTCGCTGTGACGTTGAACTGATAGGTGACACCGTCCTGCAGTTGGGCATTAAAGCTCCAGCTGTCACCTGACACCGTCGCAGTTCCCAGGAGTGCACTTCCATTATAGACACTGACAATCGAACCGGAACCATTGGTCCCGGAAAGAACCAACCCCAGATCATCGGTTGAATCGCCACTGTCCAACCCTCCCGTCACTGAACCCTGGTCGTCCGTCGCCGCGCTCCAACCAATTACCGGCGCCTGGGTATCGAGCGTGTATTGAACAGGGGTAGCCCCTGGACCTGCATTGCCGGACGTATCGGAAACCTTTATCAAAATGGCGCTGGTTCCCGACAATGTTGCGCCATCCCAATTGATTGATGTTCCAGTCAACTTGTCGGTGATGTCCGTCCAACTGTTCCCGTTGTCGACCGAGCCGTACAGAATTTCACCTGAACCAAGACCAACACTAAGAGTCCCGGTAATGGTCTGTGATGCAACACTGGTCAAGAAGTCGCTGTCACTTGTACCCGTGTCATTACTGATCGCAATGCCGCTTACCGACGCGGTCGGTGCAATGGTGTCGACGTCGTACGATGTTGTAGCACCCGTTCCCGAGTTGCCTGCAATATCGGTATAGGTACCAGCCACTGTAAGACTAACCCCCGTGTCCTCAATATCGACTGGTGGTGTCAAAACTCCCACCCATGTAATATTATCACTGGTGGTTATATTAGAAATTTCAGAGGCCGGAATGGTCGTGACAGTGGTCAAACCAACAAACTTGACGGAGTCGTTGCCCTCGCCCGGGTTGATGACCGAGTAATCGCCAACACCGGTCATCTTGAAGTGATCCGCACCGGAGGTACCGATCACCTGGTTGATTGTTCCCCGGCTTCCATCCGCATTGA
>PBKH01000065.1 GCA_002721375.1 Verrucomicrobiales bacterium | reverse complement strand
CGGTTGAAGGACGTCCGTTGGCAAAGGACAGTCCACGCGCCTTGCCATCGACTTTAGCTGACCACATCACCGCACCGTCCGCCAGAGACCGCGCCTCAACAAGACCATCGCCGCCCAGCACAACGCAGTTGGCCATTGCGATGATCGTGGATCGACCTGAAACGCTATGCCTCCACAGTTCCGACGACGATTTTCCCTGCCTTGATGCATCGAGTGTGTCGCCCAGCTGGCCCAATTCACGTTGAAGTACGGTCCGGCGACCAGGGGAAAGGCCGGGCTTTTTCAATTCAGCCTTAAGAGAATCGATACGACCGGCGACTCGATTGGCCTCTGCACCCGCACGACGATACGCCAGGCGGTCGATTGCGCGAATGCCATTGTCATCGAGCAAAAAACTGTGACGGGGCGAGGCGGCCAACGCTGTACCCTTGAAAGTAGCCAACCGACCCGGCGACGTAATCGGGTTGGCCGTAAGCGTACCGTCGTTGCCGGTGCCGGAAAAAAGTTCACCCCCGACCAGCACCGCGAACGCGCCACCCGCACCGCTAAACGATCGGACCTGTCGACCGGTAGAACGATCCAGCCCGACCGGATTTCCGCGACCGGTGGGTACGAAGAGCATCGTTTCGGATGCCAACAAATAACCCTGCGGCGAGACATTAAGTTTCTGACGCCAGACCGCCGAACCGTCAGCAACGCGAAATGCAGCAGCGTAAACACCCTGTGAAGGATAAAGGCCGGCGGCCGCATACACTACGCCAGCATTAACCACGAGCCCGGTTCGCACCGGCCAGATCGAAATCATTCGACCGTTGCCAGGAATACGCCAGTCGCGCAGGCCAAGCAGCTTTCGCCATACCAAGCGGCCAGTCACCGCTTCAAGGCAATACACATGGCCATCGTCGCTCCCAAAAAAAATGTGTCCGCCTGACAGCACCGGCGCATAGCGCACGGGACCATCAGCCATAAACGACCACAGCTTCTTACCAGTCCGGGCGTCAAGGCAGCGAACAGTGTCATCCGTACTTGAGCCAAGCCAAACATGTGATTCATCCGCAATTGTGTGATTAGCCCAATCCCCGGTCACACGCGGCTGTATGCCCTCAAGCCGCTGCCAATAGCTACGCCGCGCCGGAGTAGTCCAAGCCGGACTTGGTGCAGGAAGATTCCGTTGCCAAGTTTCGGTCAGAGAATATGAAAAAAATTGGCTAGAATAACCTGTACGCCCCATCCCGGCGCGGAAGCTTGGCCAAGCTGTAGAGTCGTTTGCCAGCCCGTTCATGGACAAGACCAGAACGGAAACAAAAAGGATTCGGGCGACACTCACTTGCCGCAGCCTACACAACGACTTTAGAAAAATGCAAACCGCTAGGTTAGAGAATGCGAAACCTCAGGGAGCAGGTGCGTCGTCCTTCTCGATAAGCTTAAAGCGTAAGAAGCTGCCCTTCTCTATTCTCCGCAACACACTAGGGTGATTCGGATCAATAGGATAACCCTGTTGGTCTTGCTGTTCCCGGGTATCATCGCGTGAGAGGATAAAGATCAACTCAACCTCAAGGCTGTCGGGGTCAACCTCGATGCCCTGCTCATCGCTGATCCGCTTCGCAATGGCCAGCTTGCTTAGCCGAACGGCAATCTCGGCTTTTTTCTGCTCCAAATCCTCTCCAACCGGAAGTACTGGAAGACGNAGTTCGGCCGTACCCAACTCGGGGCCATCCTTGGGTTGAGCCTCCGTGGCTAACGAAATATTGAGCGGCAAGGTCATCATGTCCTTCCACCGGACGAAATCTGACGTTTCCTGNACGACGATCTCGTGATCAATAGGGCCAATTNCCTCGATACGGAGGTAGCCATCCTCCTCTATACGACTGTTAGAAAACAGGAACCGNGGCGATGGGCCGAGGGTAAGCCGTGCCGCCGNACTTTCCATTNTGCCATAAGAATTTGAAGCCACAACACTGTAAAGNCCCTGATCTGAAGTGCGAAGAGAGCGAAGTGTCAGGATAGAGTAGAATCCCTCGNCCGGCTTATAGTCGGTCAAAANCTCAATCTTGGGAGGGGCGGCAACCANCGGTTGACCGTCCTTTTGCCATTCGAACCCAACCGTGCCCGAGCCTCTCGCAGTGGCCTTTAACTCNNCAGTCTGCCCGTACTCCGCCTTGACCGGTTTCGGATTCAACACAATTTGCGCTGGTTGAGGCTTGGTTATAGTAAGCGTGGCAGGAAAACTTCGANTGAATCCAAACTCGTTCTCTACGTTGACGAAGTAGTCACCAGAATCCTCATTGGATGCTTGTGCAAAAAATAGCACAGCCTGAGTTTGATCAACGAGCGGCTGACCATCCTTATACCATTGATATTCGAAGGGCCCCTTTCCATGAACCTCGGCGACGAGTGCCGCTCTTTGACCAAGCGGCCGGGTTTGAGACAACGGCTGAAATACAATCCGAGGCGCAGATTTATTTTGATGTTCGATCAATCCTAGCAAGCGTCGGCTGTTTTTTCCAAACATAGGCCAAGATGAAGCCGCCGGACCAAGCTCGNCGCCGCTTGGCTTCGCCTTGAAAGCGTACAGCTTGTGATCCTCGGACCCTATATATACCGCACCATCCGGGCCGATGGCTGGGGATGAGATGACACGGCCACTAGTCTGATGAGTCCAGACTTTCTCGCCGTTCAATCCGATGGCGTATACGCGGCGGTCATCAGACCCAAAGTAAATGATGCCATCGCTGTCCATAGCCGGGGAGGAAGCGATGGCGCCACGCGCCTTGTAGCGGCGGTCGTGGTTACCGTCCGTTGGATTGAGTTCGAAAATGGTATCCCCACCCCCGACAAAGATGCTGCCAGAAGGACCAATAACGGCCGATGACTTNATGGGAGCATTCAATTTAGTTCTCCACTTCATTTTCCCTGTNCGGCCATTNAAGCAGTACATATGTTGGTCCTCGGATCCGATAAAGACCGAATTATTGTGGCCGATTACAGGGGAAGCCGTAATAGAACCACCNGTCCGATAGTCCCAGATTTTTTCACCGGTATCGGCATCCAGCGAATAAACCACACCTTCTTCCGACCCANAATAAATAGATAAGCCCTCGGTGAGNGCAACAGAGGAAGACACCTTGCCATCAGATGTAAACTTCCAGAGCTTTGTCCCATCGATGGTATTGAGGGCGTAGACATTCTGATCATCCGACCCCACATAAAGAATTCCCAAGTTACTTAACGCGGGAGATGAACGCACTTTACCGCCAGTTTCAAATTTCCACACCAAACTACCCTGCTCACCATCAAGTGCGTAGACATGACTATCCTCCGATCCGAAATAAACGATGGAATCAGCGTCAATGGCAGCCGAAGAAGAAATGGANCCGTTCGTTCTGTATTTCCACACCCGACTCCCNTTGGACGAGTCAACGGCATAGAACGTCTGATCCTTAGCACCAAAAAAAACAAGCCCATTGCGCCCCACAGATGGAGAGGCTGTGATTGCCCCCTTACTCCAGACNGTGCGAGATACGGTAGTGAATGTCCATTCTAGGGGTGCNCCAGCAAAAACCGGCAACTGTAGAAGCAGCGAAAACGTCAGCACATTTAAAAAACGCGCCTTTGTTGAANAGGTCGTCATGATTCAAGTAAACTGCTTGGGCAATTGCACTTCACCGCATTAGCCCAATCGGCATAATTTTCACATTCTTAAGCAAATTCCGCGCCAAAAAATTGCTCTAAAGGACAAAAAATCCATTTAAATTGTGTAAAATTGTTAAAGTTTATAGAGATTATGACGAAATTTAGACTGTNGGAGTCCATCTTCGCATAAAAACTGCTTAAACGCTGAAAATGGGTAATGATGCGCCTGAAAAGGATAAGATTGAAAGGAAGATGAAAGATTCTCCCAAGATAGTTGGCCTTTTGTGTTTATTGCTATTTGGTCTTTCATTGCCCAGTCATGCTCAGGTATCGGATGAATTAGACCTTAATAATGGCCTAATTGGGCATTATCCTTTAAACGGGACAACNCTCGATAAAACGNGAAATGGGAATGACCTTACACCTACAAGGACGGAAGAAATCTTTGGTTTCGACCGCAATGTGCGCCCACTTAAAGCCGCCTTACTCTCTTACGACAACTTATCCTTAAATAAAAATGTCGATATCCTTGTCGGCAACACAGATTTCACTATCTCCTTNTGGGCAAGACTGGACGGCTCAGTCAAAGAGGGGTCGAGCAAAATTCTATTTGCTAATGATACAATCAACGGTTTTGAGTTGTCATTGAGCAATTGGAAACAAGGCCAGCCAGTTCCCGAATTTTACATCGGCGGCAGACTCGAGTTAGGGNAAATCCTTGGGAGCAACTCATTCGCCATGAAACTCGACTACTGGCATCACATCATCCTGATTCGAAAGGGCGAAACAGTCACATTGATGCTTAACAACCAGCCGGTCGCCNAGAGTAATACGAATCTACCAATCAACGGCAAGGGAATTTTCTTTGGAGGAAGAGAGCAAAAAAAGAGTGGAGAACAAAATGCCAACTCATGGCGCGGAGGACTGGACGAAATTCGCATCTACGGCCGCGCTTTAAACGAGGCAGAGTTGTCTGCATTGCATCAACTTGAAAAACCTGAAGATGCAGATGGAGATACCTTAACCAACTGGGATGAGGTCTTCATTTACCGAACCAACATGGAGAGGANCGATACCGACGGAGACTTGCTCAACGACGGTATAGAGTTGAACGTTCTAAACACAGATCCTTTAAAATTGGATTCAGATGACAACGNTATTCATGATGGTAAAGAGGATGCAGATGCAGATGGTCTTCAAAATGCAATTGAAATTAATTTAATCGGCAGCTCAGCGTTGATAGCTGATACCGACGGAGACGGTTTAAGCGATGGTCAAGAAGTCAACGAACACAATACCGACCCCCTACTCCGCGACTCGGATGCGGATGGACTCAATGATAATGAGGAGATTGATTTACACAAAACNGATCCAAACTCTCGCGATTCGGACGGAGATAATCTAATTGACGGTGACGAAATCAACACACATGGCACCAATCCCCTAAATAAAGATACTGATCAAGACGGGGTGACTGATTTTAACGAGTTGGAATTCAACGCTGATCCCACTGAACCTGACACCGACAATGATAGTCTTAAGGATGGGGATGAGCTGTTTATCCTGAACATTAACCCGCTAATGCCAGACTCCAACCAAGACGGCACTTTGGACGGGGATGAAGACCACGACGGAGATGGATTGACTAACGCACAAGAACTTAACGAATACAACACCGACCCCAACCAGCCAGACTCCGATCTCGATAATTTGAGTGATGGAGCAGAAGTCAGCATCNTAGGAACCAATCCACTGGATGACGATACAGACAAGNACGAAATCCTGGATGGNAACGAAGACACNGATGGCGATGGACTAACTGATGCGGATGAATTGAATGCTCGCAACACTGACCCCAAGAACAANGACTCAGACGNCGATGGATTAACCGATGGCGAGGAAGTCGAAATAATAGGCACAAACCCTCTCTCAGCNGATACCGACCAGGANGGACTTAATGATTTTGATGAACTGANAGTAACTGAAACCAATCCTATCGACNCTGACTCAGATGGGGATGATATTATTGANGGAAATGAAGACTCAGACTCAGACGGACTCTCGGATGCAAACGAACTAAACATCCATAAGAGCAACCCAGAGATGGCAGATACCGACGGGGATGGACTAAAGGATGGAGAGGAAATTACCACTCACCAGACCAACCCCACCGAGACAGATACCGACAAGGACGGACTCAGTGATTTCGATGAACTAAAAGTGACTCGAACAAGCCCTACCGAAACAGATTCGGATGGGGATGGATTAATGGATGGCGACGAAGATAGCGATTCGGATGAACTAACNGATGCCGATGAAATAAACATACACAACACATCCCCCTTTCAGGCAGATGGAGATCAAGACGGCTTAGGTGATGGGGATGAAATTAATATCCATAAGACAAATCCCGCAATGGCAGATACGGATGGAGACAGGCTGCTAGATGGAACCGAGGTAACTCTGAATCTAAATCCAACTGAGCAAGACTCTGATGGAGACGGGATCATTGACGGCAATGAAGACTCCGATTCAGATGGATTGAATGACGCAGATGAATTGTATAAGTATCATACAAATGCCTTCAAGGCTGACAGCGATCTGGATGGATTGAGTGATAGCGAAGAATTGAATATCTATTTTACAGATCCAAAAATCACGGACACTGACAAGGATACCCTTAAGGACGGATTTGAGATTAATGTAATTAAAAGTGATCCCTTAAAAAAAGATACAGACGGGGACGGCATTGACGACAACATTGAACTTTGGGTGCANGGCTCCAAACCTGATGCACCAGACTCTGACGGAGATGGACTAGACGATGCCAAAGAAATTTCAATTAAAACCAACCCTTCCCTTCCGGATACGGATGAAGACGGGCTTAGTGACTTCCATGAAGTAACTATTTTAAACATGGATCCATTGTCGCGCGATACAGACGGAGACAACATTGAAGACGGGGACGAAGATTCAGACTCCGATGGGCTAAGCAATATAGAGGAGATCGACACGCACAACACTAAACCCATGAATGCCGATTCCGATGACGATGGACTGATTGACTCACATGAAGTCAATCTGCTTGGAACAAGGGTTTTGTTTCCGGATTCAGACGGAGACGGAATTTTAGATGGAGATGAAGACTCNGATTCNGACGGATTATCNGANGCACAAGAACTCAACATTCACCTGACGAACCCGAAAGNAGCTGATTCAGATAAAGACGGCTCTATCGATGGTAATGAAATACAAATCGGCACAAATCCGAATGCTGCTGATTCAGATGGAGACGGCTTGAATGACGGTGATGAAGCGAGTCAAAAAACCAATCCTCTTAAGNCTGACACTGATGGAGATGGCTTGAATGATGGGGATGAAATNACAGTATTAAAAACAAACCCCCTCAAAANTGACTCTGATGAAAACGGNATCAAAGATAATGATGAAGATCTGGATTTTGATGGCCTTTCTAACGCAAACGAAATCCTGATTCTNAAGACCAAACCCAATGTTTGGGACACCGATCAAGACTGGCTTAGTGATGGTGTAGAGATAAATATCTTGAAAACAGATCCACTTAAAGCCGACTCCGACAATAATGGTATTATCGATGGAAAAGAGGATTTTGATGAGGACGGTCTCAACAATGCAGAAGAACTTAATAGTTTTGGAACCAGCCCCATTAGCCATGACACAGATGGTGATCAATTAAGTGATGGAGACGAAATCAAAAAACATAATACCAACCCCCTGCTGTCAGATAGCGATGATGACGGCTTATTAGACAATGATGAGATCAACACCCATAACACTGATCCTATTCTGGCTGATAAAGACGAAGATAATCTAAACGACGGTCAAGAAATAAACATTTATGGGACCAATCCNATGGTCGCGGACAGTGATGATGACGGTCTAAATGACGGCCATGAAGTAAATATTCTCAATACCAATCCTATTAAATTTGATACAAACGGGGATGGCATCATTGACGGAGATGAAGACACCGACAAGGACACTCTTAGTGATTCCGATGAACTTTACATTCACGGCACAGATCCTATTTCGTTAGATACGGATAAAGACGGTATTGATGACGGCACTGAATTAAAATACGAAACTAATCCTCTGGAGANTGATTCTGATGGAAACGGCATATCNGATGCNCAAGAAGACTTCGATTTAGATGGACTATCATATGAATNGGAAATCAACATCCACGGCACTAATCCCCGGTTGGAAGACACTGATGGAGATAAATTGCGNGATGGATTTGAAGTAAATACAACCAATACCAATCCTCTAATTGATGATTCTGATGGCGATGGGTTAAAGGATGGAGATGAAGCAAGGGTTCTCGAAACTGACCCATTAATAGCTGACTCCAATGGAAACGGCATCAATGACGGCGATGAAGATTCCGACTCCGACGGACTCTCGGATGCAGATGAAATATATATCCACAAAACCAAGCCTCGCGATCGTGATAGCGATAAAGATCGACTCGCTGATGGTGACGAAGTGAAGTACGGATTAGATCCTTTGGCCCAAGATACTAATAANGATGGCGTCAACGATGGAAACGAAGATCTTGATAACGACGGCTTGAGCAATGATCTCGAACTCAACACTCACCTAACCGACCCAAAAGAAGCTGATTCAGACAAAGATGGGATAAATGATGGGGATGAGATAGCGCAAGAAACCGAACCTCTGAAAACTGATTCTGATGGGGACGGTCTTAGCGACTTAGTTGAAATCAATGTGTTAAATACTAATCCGCTCAGTATTGACTCAGATGGAAATGGCACGAACGACGGAGAAGAAGACTTCGATTCTGACAGCCTGANCAACTTAGATGAAATCATCACACATGGAACTAACCCAAAGTTGCCCGACACGGACGGCGATGGCATTCGTGATGCGATTGAGCTGAACCTGCTAAGAACCAAACCTTTGACAGCGGATTCAAATAACAACGGCATCAATGATGGTGATGAAGACTCTGACTCTGACGGACTTAGTGATGCCGAAGAACTAAACATATATGGAACCAGCCCACTAAATAAAGATACGGACAGTGATGGCTCAAGCGACACCGATGAATTAAAAAAACANAACACCAACCCTTTAAATATTGATAGCGATCAAGACGGATTAAACGACGGCGATGAAATAAATATCCACAAAACGGACCCACTCGAAAAAGACAGCGACAAGGATGGATTGAGTGATGACAAGGAAGTTCAAGTGCTTGGCACAGATCCACTAAAAAATGACACCGATGGAAATGGNATCATCGATGGAAAAGAGGATACCGACTTAGATGGATTGACCGATGCTGACGAGTTAAACAATTATAAAACAAAACCTAAGATCCCGGACACAGACAAGGACGGGATAAAGGATGGAGATGAAATAGTTTTAGAAACTGACCCGTTAAAATCAGACACGGACGAGGATGGAATTATTGACGGAGATGAAGACTCCGACTCCGACGGACTCACCGATGCCGACGAACTGTACATACACAAAACCGATACTATGTCTATTGATAGCGACAACGACGGGCTAAGTGACAAAATTGAAATTTTCTTGATCGGAACTAAAGCCCTTAAAGAAGATACAGATGGGGACGGCATAATTGACGGAGATGAAGACCTAGACTCAGACGGNCTCACCGATGCCGACGAATTAAATGTTCATAAGACCGACCATCAGTCAGCAGACAGCGATAGAGACGGCCTCATTGACGGCGATGAAATAAACTTGCACAAAACCAACCCCCTTGCAGCAGACAGCGACAAAGATGGGTTGAGTGATGGCATAGAGTACAACATATTACAGACCAATCCCCTTAATGCTGATACAGATCAGGATGGAATAATTGATGGCAACGAAGACTCCGACTCCGATGGACTGACNGACTCACAAGAAATAAATAAAACAGGAACCGCTACAAAAATAGCCGACACGGATCAGGATGGTTTAACCGATGGTGATGAGATAAACTTGCACAAAACCAACCCGTCCATCCGTGACTCAGATGGGGACAGAATCTCAGACGGAGATGAAATTCATGTTTTAATGTACGATCCTTTAAAGCCTGATACCGACGAGGATGGAGTACCTGACGGCGATGAAGACTTTGATTCTGATAAGCTTAGCGACTCTAAAGAGCTGAATTTACTTAAAACCAGACCCGACGAAGCAGACACCGACATGGACGGTATAAGTGATGGGGATGAAGTGAATTTCCACAAAACCGATCCACTTAAGGCCGACTCAGATGGGGATGGANTCAACGATTGGATCGAGCTGGATACTTTAGGGACTAACCCTTTAAAGATTGACTCAGACGGGAATGAGNTTAGCGACGGCGATGAAGATTCCGACTTGGACAAATTAANCGATTGGGATGAATTAAACATTCACAATACGGATCCAAAAAAAACAGATAGCGATGATGACGGCCTAAATGACGGCCAAGAAGTAAATAATTATAAAACTAAACCGCTTGTGAGAGATACTGATGGAGACGGGCTCAGCGACGGGGTCGAGGTAANTGTGCTGAATTCAAACCCATCTATTAAAGATACCGACGGAGATGGAATNATTGATGGCAATGAAGACACCGACTCGGATGGCTTAAGTGACGCTCATGAAATTAACGTTNATAATACTAACCCAAAGGTTATCGATATGGACGAGGACGGCCTTACCGATGCACAAGAGGTTAANACATACAAAACAGATCCCAAAGTNGCCGATACTGATAATGACAGCTTAACGGATGGCGACGAAGTGTTGGTTCTGACTACCAGCCCTCTAAAGAAGGATTCAGACGGAAATGGCANCCTTGACGGAAACGANGACCTTGACGCAGATGGTTTGAGTAATGCCAATGAACTCAACACTTATAATACTGATCCGAATGCTTTCGATTCTGATTTAGATGGATTAAGCGACGGAGATGAGGTCAACATTGTAGGAACTGATCCATTAGCAAAAGACACAGATGAAAACGGAATTCTTGACGGCAATGAGGATACTGATGCCGACGGCCTTACCAATGCCGATGAATTAAATAATTACAACACAGAATTTAACAATTCAGATACCGACAATGACGGACTAATTGATGGCAACGAAGTCAACATTCACAAAACAAGCCCATCTGATTATGATTCAGATGATGATAAACTTAATGATAGGATTGAGTTAAATATCTTGGGGACAAATCCATTAGAGGCCGACACCGATGGGGATGGTATTAATGACAGTTACGAGAAAAGAAGATACAAAACCGATCCAACAATGGCTGACTCGGATCAAGACGGCCTAAACGACGGAGATGAAATTTCCATTTATAAAACAGATCCTAATTCAGTTGATACAGACCAAGATGGNTTAAGCGACGGAAATGAGGTTAACACAANCAAAACCGATCCATTAGAAGCTGATAGCGACAAGGACGGCTTAAGTGACCGAATAGAGCACAGCATCTTGCAAACGGATCCCATGAACAATGATTCAGATCTNGATGGCATCATCGATGGAGAAGAAGACACTGATNGGGATGGATTATCTGATGCAGTCGAAGTTTCAGTGCACGACACAAACCCAAAATTGCTCGATACCGATGAAGACGGATTGACNGACAGCGAAGAAATTAAAATCCATAAAACTGACCCAAATATCCTAGATATGGACCAAGATGGGTTGAGTGACGGAGAAGAGATCACAACTCATGGCACCAATCCAAAATCGGCAGACACCGATCAAGACGGTCTGAGCGANTTTGATGAAGTCGACAGCCACAAGACCAATCCGAATGATTCTGATACGGATAAAGACGGCCTTAACGACAGGATTGAAATATGGGTTCTCGAAACTAATCCTTTGTACCTAGATTCAGATGATAACGGTGTTGATGACGGAAACGAAGACTTTGATAATGACGGAGTTAGCAATTTAGATGAATTAATAAAGCATGGTACCGCACCCAAGATTGCCGACACTGACCAAGATGGATTGAATGATGGCAAAGAATTAACTCACAACACAAATCCAGCCATTCAGGATACAGACCAAGACGGACTTACTGATGGCGATGAAGTCAATATTCTTAAAACAAACCCTTTGTCCAAAGATACCGACAATAACAATATCACAGATGATCAGGAGGATGCTGATTCAGACGGTCTTACTAATCTAGAAGAACTGAATAAGTATAAAACTAATCCTACAAATAATGACACCGATCAGGACTGGCTTAGTGATTTGATTGAATTAAAAATTCTTAAAACTAATCCACTAGAAATTGACTCTGATGGCGATGAAATCCCTGACGCTTTAGAAGACTCCGACAATGACGGGTTAACCGATTTGGAGGAGTTAAAATACATTCGTGACCGAATAGGGCCTGTGAAAAAAACCGACCCTATGGTTGCTGATACCGACGGAGATGGCCTTAGTGATGGATTTGAAGTGAATATCTTGGGAACAAATCCACTCAAAAACGATTCCAACGGTAATGAAACACCAGACGGCGAAGAAGACTCGGATGCAGATGGCCTCTCTGATGCAGACGAAATTGACATATACAAAACAGATCCAAAAACTGACGATTCGGATCAAGACGAGCTAAAGGACGGTCATGAAATAAAAATCCTAGAGACTGATCCTCTCGCCTCAGATACTGATAACAACGGCATAAGTGATGGCAGTGAGGATTTTGATGGAGACGGACTATCCAATGCAATGGAGCTAAATATTCATTTCACCAATCCACTAGCAGCTGATATCGACAACGATCAATTGAACGACATGGAAGAAGTCAACCTAAAGACCAACCCTCATTCTGCTGACTCTGATGAAGATCGCCTCAGTGACTGGGCAGAAGTCAACATATTGAACACCGATCCACTAAAATCTGATAGCGACAAGGATGGGGTAAATGACGGAGATGAGGATACGGATTTTGATGATCTCACCGATGCGGATGAATTAAATATTCATGGCACATCCCCGATCATTGCGGACGTCGATGGGGATAATTTAAACGACAGTGAGGAAGTCGAACAGCAAACCAATCCTTCTATGATGGATAGTGATGAAGACGGAATCAACGATGGTGTTGAGGTAAAAGTACTTAGAACCAAACCACTCGAAAAAGACAGCGATGGAGATGGTATTAATGATGGAGATGAAGATGCCGACAAGGACGGACTAAGCAATTTAGATGAACTAAACAAGTATGGCACAAGCCCTGTAATGCGTGATACAGACAAAGACAACCTACACGACGGAGATGAAATCAATATTCTCAAAACTAAACCATCAGATGAAGATACTGATAAGGACGGCATCCCGGATGGTAATGAAGATGCCGACAAGGACGGACTAACCAACCACGATGAACTTTATATTCACAAGACCGACCCAATGGATGCAGACTCAGATAATGATTTACTGCTTGATGGTACGGAGTTGGAATTAGGCACAAACCCAAAAATAGCAGATTCCGATAATGATGGATTAACTGACGGCAAAGAAGATACCGATTCTGACGGATTAACCGACACGGATGAATTGAAAATATATAATACCAATCCGTTAAATGCCGACACTGACGGAGACAACTTAATCGATGGAATTGAAATACTGAAACTCAAGACTGATCCGCTCAAAAAAGACAGCAACAAAAACGGAATCCAGGACGACTTAGAAGATGCCGACAATGATGGCGTGGCAAACATTCTAGAGTTGAACAAATATAACACCGATCCCATCAAGTCGGATACAGATAGAGACGGACTAAGCGATTCAGATGAAATTCACCTAAATACCAATCCTTTGGTAGCCGATTCCGACGGGGACTCTTTGGGAGATTGGGAGGAAATAAATACTCATAAAACCAATCCGAACTTGGCGGACAGCGATAGCGATGGCTTAAAAGATGGCGAAGAAATTGACAAGCATAATACCAATCCGAACTTGCCTGATACAGACCGAGACGGACTTAGTGATGGTTCTGAGGTGAACATTTTGAAAACAGACCCCTTGAACATTGATTCCGACAACGATGGAATAGTGGATTCTTTTGAAGATTCGGACTCCGACGGGTTATCGGATTTGGATGAATTAAAGTTTGTAAGAGACCGAACAGGGCCAGTGAAAAAAACCGACCCTATGGTTGCTGATACCGACGGAGATAGCCTTAGTGATGGATTTGAAGTGAACATCTTGGAAACAAATCCATTGAATCAAGATACCGATGGAAATGGAATCTTGGACGGAGACGAAGACTCGGACTCAGATCGTCTCTCAAATGCAGATGAAGTAAATAACTATAAAACCGAACCAAAAATTGACGATACAGACCAAGACGGACTAATTGACGGTGATGAAATCTTAACCCACAAGACCAATCCACATTTAGCGGACACCGATAAGGATGGCCTCAGCGACGCTGAAGAAATCCAGCTGCTAAATACCAATCCTAACCTTTTAGACTCAGACGGTGACAGGCTGAGTGACCCAGATGAAATTAAACTCGGTACCAAACCAAAAAATCCGGACTCAGATAGTGACGGGATCGACGACGGGAAGGAGGATCTTGACCAAGACACCCTCTCCAACTATGACGAACTTTACACACACAAGACAAATCCCAATTTGGCAGATACCGATGGAGATGGCCTAAATGATGGAGCTGAATTGAACATCTTCAAATCTAATCCTCTAGTAAATGACAGTGATGGTGATGGCACCATCGATGGCAACGAAGACCCCGATTTCGATGGCTTGAACAACGCAGCAGAACTAAACATCCATTTTACGGATCCATTGAGAGCGGACACTGACCGGGACGGACTTAAAGATGGTGAAGAAATTGACAAGTATAATACCAATCCGAACTTGCCTGATACAGACCGAGACGGACTTAGCGATGGTGAAGAATTAAAACTGCACAAAACGAACCCGCTTGTTCAGGACACAGACAAGGATGGCTTGACCGATTGGAACGAGATTTATAGCCACAAGACTGATCCTTTGACCTCAATGCAACCAGGGCAAAAGCTTGCCGAATTCAACTTGGGCACTCGCATCAAGACAGCACCGGCAATTGGGGCGGACGGCACAATTTACGAGGCAGATCAAAGTGGCGTTATCAGAGCTATCGACAGCAAAAATCGGGTTGTGAAATGGGGGTTTAGTGCCAAGGGTAGCATCGAATCAACCCCTTCCATCAGTCAGGATGGGACGATTTACTTTGGTTCGATGGATAAAAGGATCTATGCCATAAATGGAAAACAGGGTATCAAAAAATGGGAGTATGTGACTGGTGACTGCGTAAAATCTTCACCTGCGATTGGAATGGATGGCACCGTTTATGCCGGTTCCTGGGATGGCCATCTTTACGCCCTCGACGGAAAAACCGGAATGAAATTGTGGGCCTTCAAGACCGACGGCAAAATCACCTCCTCCCCTGCCATCAATAACGACGGAATCATCTACTTCGGCTCAGGCGACAAGAAAGTGTATGCGCTCGACACCCGCACCGGGGCCAAACGATGGGAATTCGTAACTGGGGGTGATATCGACTGCTCCCCAGCCATCGGAAAAGATGGTACTGTTTACATAGGCTCTTGGGACGACAATCTTTACGCTCTGGACGGAAAAACTGGCGTTAGAAAATGGGCACATCTAACCGATGGGGATATAGACTCATCACCTGCTATCGGACCCGACGGTACTGTGTATTTCGGCTCATGGGACCACAATGTATACGCCGTGAAAGGAACCAACGGCGCACTGGTCTGGAAATTTTCAACCGGAAATCCTGTTTTTTCCTCTCCGGCAGTCGGGGATGACGGGACCGTTTACATTGGCTCTTGGGACAACTCCTTCTACGCCCTGAATGGGCGGAACGGCAATGTCCAATGGACATTTGAGAGCCGGGCTGCAATCGAATCGTCACCCGTGATTGGAAACAATGGGTTTGTTCATTTTGGTTCCAACGACGGTAAACTGTACTCGCTCAAAAGCTCGAGCTCTGCCCCAGCAGACTCCGCTTGGCCCATGTTCGGCCAAAATGCACATCACACCAACCGAAGTAAAGTGGCAAAAGCCGATTCCCATATGGCAATACGGCAAAATTCAACCGGAGGCATCGTCATTGATTACAATATCCCCGGCGGAAATCAATGGATGATTCAGTCATCAACCGACCTGTCGCATTGGAAGCCATACAGGGCAGTTACCGGATCGGGATCGACAACTATACCGGTCACCCCAACGGCCAAACCTGGTTTCTTCCGACTGATCTCTGGCAATTAAAAAACACTTGGCCAAGCGATCATGCCGCCTGGCCAAGCCGATTAAACGTTTGTCGGAAAGTCAGACCTTGCTGACGCGCGGCACTCGAAATCCGCGCCGGTTATAATCCTTTAACAACGCGTTAGCCGCGGTCGCGTGATCACCCGTGTGAATTTCCTTGTCCGGATCGAACGTCAACCAAGGACCAATCACGTAGTTGGAGCCATCCTCTGGTATCTTCACACCATTGCTCATGATGCTATGGAGACGCATAAAATGCTCATATGCATCCTTGTTGTCACCGAACCGTCCGGACTTTGCGTTGAATGGCACGCTCTTACCCAAGCGATATGAGTTATTCATCAGGTGCCCAGCCACACAGCCGTAGTGTGCGTCGTGGACGTTGCCGTTAGCCATGCTAGGGTCACCAGCACGACAGGCTGCAATGAAGCTGCCCCAATTTCCGCCAGGAGTCACCTTGCCAGCAGGTATGTTGAGTTTCTCACCCTTGTCATTACCCTTGGCGTAGTAGTGTCCACGGACGATCCGCCCACCATCCTCGAAATAATACTCATTCTCCACCTGACGCTGATAGCCATTATAATTCACATTACGCACATTAAAAAACAGCGTCTGTCCATTTGGATACTCTGCGATGCCAAACATTGTGTTAGGCGTCTCCCCCTGGTCTTTCCACTGGAAGCGTCCACCTATAGCCATCGCTCGAACCGGGTTGGTCAACGAAGGATCCATTGCCCAGCGTGCCACGTCCAGCTGATGCGTACCTTGATTGTTTAGATCGCCGTTACCAGTCTCCCAGAACCAATGCCAGTTGTAGTGAACGTAATTGTCGTGATAAGTGTCGATAACGGCCGGGCCTCGCCACAGGTTCCAATCCAAGTGCGGCGGCGGAGCGGACGGGCTTTTGAATCCGATACCACCTCGTGGCTTGCAACAGTAGCCGTAGGAGATCTTCAGTTTTCCAAACTTGCCGGCATTGATCATTTCGTGCAGGCCGGCGACACCCGAGCTGCTACGCTGCTGCGTGCCGTGCTGGATCACCACGCCGTATTTCTTCTGTGCCTCGACCGCCACACGGCCCTCCTGCACGTCATGGCTCATTGGTTTCTCAACGTATACGTGCTTCCCGGCCTGCGCACCCCAAATCGTCATGAGCGAGTGCCAATGGTTAGGTGCAGCAATTGAAATGGCATCCACCGACTTGTCGGCCAAAGCCTCACGAATATCCGCGACGCCCTTGGTGTTGAATTTACCGTTGGTCTTCTTCCGAACCTCATCCATTTTTCTGGAAACCTGTTTCTCATCCGGATCAACGAGATAGGCGATCTCCACATTCTTCTGGCCCATGAAACCGCCAATGTGGCTGCCACCGCGCCCTTTCAATCCGGCCACAGCTATGCGGAGCCGGTCATTTGCGCCCAGTACCTTGGCCTGCCCCTTTGTACCGCAAACCATTGCTGCGGCGCCGGTGGCCAGTGAGGATTTTAGAAAACTGCGTCTTGTCGTCGTTTTGTTCATACGTTTTTCCTTTTGCTGCCGCGCTTAACCAAAGGCCAGCTCTTGAAAAGCGCGCTTCCCAATCATCGGGTCAGCCGTCAAATTGTGCCTCCCGATTCAATTTGTCAACCTCTGCCCTTGACCAAATGGCCTAACGCATCATGACATCGAAAGCAAAAAGCAGTTCCTGATCGCGCAGGTACATTACACCGTTTGCTACAACTGGATGGGTCCAGATCCGGCCTGAAGGTTTACGGAGCTCCGTCTGGGGCTCGAGTTTGAATCGGCCATGCTCCTTCCATCCGCGCGTGTCGGCAGCGGTCAACGTTATCGTCCCGGAGCTTTCCGCAAGACAGTACAACCGGTTATCCGCATAAACGACACAGCCTTTGCCTAGTTTTTTGGAATCCCAAACCACCTCACCACTCTCTAGGTTCTGACAAGTCCACCCTCGCCCATCAGAGTAGCCGTACAAATGTCCATCAAGTAGCAGCACTCCACCATGGTGATTCTTCATGTTCTTATTCGAGTAATCTTCCGTCACCTTATGGCCGACTCCAATGGAAATTTTTCGGGAGCCAACACCGTACCCTGAGGAAATGTAAACCCCGTCACGTAGAAGAATCGGCGTTGGAATGACCGCCGTCCGGCCAGGCCAAGCGTTACGCCACAGGACTGATCCGTCGTTGATCGAGATCCCTGCCAAAGTTTTCTGCGTCAACTGAATCAATTGCCGCTTGCCATTGAACTCGGCCGGCATCACCGAGGCATACTGAGCTCCATCCGTCCAGTTGCCGCTACGCCAAATTACTTCTCCGGTTTTTTTGTCTAGAGCAGCTAGCGTTCCGCGCTGGCCACCGGGTGTACAGATTACCCGNTCGCCATCCACTAACAATGACTCGGAGTAACCCCAGTATGGCGCTTTCCCACCGAAATCCTCAACCAAGTCCTTTCGCCAGAGCACCTTGCCGTCTGAAACATTGGAGCAAACCAAGCCGCCCTTCGCCCCAAGCGCATAAACCAATTTNCCATCAACCGTCGCAGCNCCACGAGGCCCGTCACCCCAGTTGTTGTTTAGTATGCCACCCAGCACAGCTGTCCAGAGGGTCCGACCGCTCTTCACATCCTTCGCAAACAACTGCTCCTTGTCATCCTTCGTTCCGAGAATGAATAACATGCCATTGGCCACCACTGGCGCCGAGTATCCAATGCCAATATCTCGGCTCAGCCAAAGCCTCTTCGGCCCGTCGCTTGGCCAAGCCTGAAGCAAGCCGGTCTCGCGACTGACGCCGTCACGGTTTGGACCACGCCATTGCGGCCAGTCATCGGCCAAAACGCCTAGTGAATGCACAAAAATAAAAGCGGGAATAACAATCTTCTTCATAGATCTACTGTAAGTGACGTGGAATCTATCGGTTGCAATTGACCAAGGCAACCCACGATCTCTGCTAAAGATCGTTCGTGGGCTGAATAGCCGTTGGATAATTAAACTGCTTGTGGGAGGTAAGTGAGCCTTTTAGTTTCGCGGTGTTTTGCACGCGCATATCTTCAGATTATATATGCTCTGTTTTTTCGCACCTTTGCTCGGGGCTATAGCGAAACCTAGTTATTCCCGTGATGTGATAGCCGTACTTTCCAAAGCCGGTTGTAACGGCGGGGCATGCCACGGAAATCAAAACGGCAAAGGAGGATTCAAGCTTTCTCTTTGGGGCGAAAATCCTAAAGCTGATTTTAATGCCCTACATTCCGGAGGCCGAATAAACACCAATAAGCCGACCGCTAGCAAACTCATTCTCAAGCCCACTCTTCAGGTGAAACATGAAGGCAAAAAACGATTTGATACTAGTTCCGCTGAATACCTCATTCTGCTCGACTGGATTCGGAGGGGAGCTGTAGATGATTCACTCATCGTGCCTCACCTGAAGTCGCTCTCTGTTTCTCCCGAAGTCGCAATACTAACCGCTGTGAAAAACTCACTGGACTTGAAAGTAACAGCAACCTTTTCCAATGGTGAGAAGCGGGATGTGACACGATGGGCGATTTACGAAACCTCCAACCTGAGTGCTGAGGCATCTCCGGCGGGAGTGGTGAGATTTTCACAACCGGGAGAAACAACTGTATTTGTACGCTACCTTTCCGGTCGTGCCTCCATGCGCGCAGGGATGATTCGACCGCGCTCGAATTTCCGGTGGACCGGACCAGCACCTGCAAACATTATCGACACACACGTTTTCACGAAGCTAAAACAATTTCGTGAGAAACCGGCGGAAACATGCGACGATGCGACATTTATAAGACGTGTTTTTCTCGATATAACTGGATCCCTTCCTGGGCCCCTTGATGCACAAAACTTTGTTGAGGATCCGAATCCAGGAAAACGCGCCCGACTTATCGACCGTCTCTTGGTATCACCCGAGTACGCAGCATTCTGGGCGCTGAAGTGGGCGGATCTTCTGCGCGTAGAGGAAAAAACGCTCGACGCCAAAGGAGTCGAAACATTTCACAACTGGATTCGCAAGAGCTTGGCAACCGGTAAGCCTCTTGACAGTTTCGCACGTGAAATCCTTTCCTCAACAGGCAGCACCTACGAAAATCCTCCAACAAATTTCTACCGTGCACTGCGTGTACCCGTGGACCGTGCTGAAGCGACAGCTCAGGTATTCCTAGGGAGCCGCCTCAAATGCGCGCGCTGCCACGATCATCCATTCGAGGACATCCGTCAGGACGACTATTACCGTTTCGCAGCACTTTTCGATGGTATTGACTATGAGATCGTAGAGAACAAGCGCAAGGATGGATTCGACAAGCACCAATTCCGCGGTGAACAAAAGGTAAAACTTGTTGCACTCGACAAACTCGATTCGAAAAATGTCCTGAAGCATCCTCNNACCAAAAAACCGCCCAAACCTGGTCTGCTGGACCGCAAAGCGCCGCCGCTGATCTCACTCAATCATCGGCTTAAGGAGATGGCTCAATGGGTAACCACCCACCCAAACTTTGCTCGGGTTCAGGCTAACCGAATCTGGTACCATATGACCGGACGAGCCCTGATCGAACCGGTAGACGATGTACGAGATACCAACCCGCCTTCGAATCCATCTCTGATGGAAATGCTGGAGCGTGAATTGCGTCAGAACAACCATGACCCTCGGCATCTGATCCGCTTGATTGCCAACTCCAAAACCTACCAGTTTTCTTCCACCCCCCGGGATGACTGGACCTGTTCTGAGGAAAATTTCGCGCGTGCCACTGTACGACGCCATCCCGCAGAAGTACTCCTTGATGCTGCACACCGGTCACTTGGTGGAACCATCGAATTTGGAGACGACCACAAAAGCAAACGGTCGATCGGGATGCCCGGCGTAGAGAGCGTACACCTATCACGCAACCCCGGCCACGGAGAACGATTCCTCAAGTTGTTCGGGAAACCTGCGCGGCTGACCAACTCCGACGCCGAGCGTAATGATGAAACAACCCTTGCCCAAGTTTTTGAGTTAACTGGAGGTGAAACTCTAAATCACTTGCTCCGAGAAGAACATAACCGAATCGGACAGCAGATTCGGAAGGGACACGAAGACGCAGAAATTGTTGACACCCTATACTGGGCGATCCTGACCCGGCCTCCATCCGCTATCGAGAGTACTGCTATGTTAAACCACCTCGCCGCCACTGAAAACCGACGCAGTGCTCTGGAAGATGTGGCATGGGGATTATTAAACGCAAAAGAATTTATGTTGAGAAGATGAAGAATACATCCAGTAACAGTTTCCAGAAGACCGCCATCGCACGGCGCACGCTGCTACGGGTAGGCGGCATGGGAATACTTGGCCTGACAATGCCCAAACTTATGCGCGCATCGGAACTAACTAAGAAAACATTGACTATCGCGCCCAAGGCTAAGTCAGTCATTTTCCTTTTCCAGTGGGGCGGACCGAGCCAGATCGACATTTTGGATATGAAACCGGACGCGCCTAAAGAATACCGCTCGCCGCACAGACAGATCCGCACCTCATGCCCGGACATAGAGATTTGCGAACACTTGCCTCGCATGGCAGGGCACATGGATAAGTGCACCGTCATTCGCACGCTGCACCACAAAATGAAAAACCACAATTCAGCCGGCTACTACGCACTCTCCGGCCATCCACCGCCCAGCGACGATCAACGCCTACGAGATCTACCCGACCTTTATCCCGCCTATGGCTCTGTGGTAAGCCGGCTACGACCAAACGAAAACAAGAGCATGCCAACGTTTGTCTCTTACCCGCATGTCATCGCCGACGGCTCTAGGACACCAGGCCAGCACGCCAGTTTTCTTGGCAAGCGATACGATCCGCTGTTTATCCCACACGATCCGAACAAAGCGGACTTTCGCCTGCCGGAACTCAGCCTGCCCGATAACCTGACCCTCGGGAGATTGCAGGAGCGACGCGGTTTGCAGAAGATCATCGATGCCCAGTCGCGTCTGCTTGAATTCTCCGAGCAGGCCCGCGGACTGGATGACTATTACAAGAATGCCTTGGCAATGCTGAATTCGCCGCGCGTCCGCGAGGCCTTTGAAATCGAAAAGGAGCCTATGTGGTTGCGGGAAAAATACGGTCGAACGACCTACGGACAAGGTTGCCTGCTAGCGCGACGCCTGGCTGAAGCAGGCGTCAAGTTCACCACCTGCTACTTCTCAAATAGCATCGGAGGNCGCAGCAAAACCAGCGGCGGCTGGGACACACACGGCTTCGACGACACCCGTATGTATCCGATCGTTGAGGCCTACCATCTGCCGGTCACAGACCAGACACTGCCGACATTGCTCGAGGATCTGGAACAGCGCGGGATGCTTGATGAAACGCTTGTAGTCTGGATGGGTGAGTTCGGCCGCACACCAAAGATTAATAAGAACGCCAGCCGCGACCATTGGCCAAACTGNTATAGCGTCCTACTCGCTGGTGGAGGCGTCAAGCAAGGCTACATCCACGGCAAATCCGACAAGCACGCGTCGGAACCGGCCGAAGACCCAGTAACTCCCGAGGACCTCGCAGCGACGATCTATTACCTACTTGGAATCGACCCGAAGGCGCACATTTACGACACACAAGATCGTCCGTTGATGATCTCCAGCGGCGAACCGGTCATGGACGTCGTCGCCTAGCCGGCACGACTNAACCGCATTTGGTCAAGACCTTTGCTTAATCCTCCGCCTTGGAGGAGCGGGTGGTAAGGTCGAACAACGCTTGTCGCAGATCCTTGCCTTCATGCAGCATGGCATACACCTCGTCGATTATCGGCGTGCTCACATCGCGATTTCGCGCGAGCTGCCATGCCGAACGCGCAGTCGGATAACCCTCCACCACAGACACCGAATCGGCAAGGATCGCCTCTGGCTTTTCGCCCTGGCCAATGCGCAAACCAAACTGATAGTTGCGACTTAGACTCGAGAAACAAGTAACCGTCAGATCACCCAAACCGCTGAGACCAGCGAACGTCTCCGCGCGCGCGCCGCACGCCACGCCCAAGCGACGNATCTCTGCGATCGCGCGTGTGACCAAAGCCGCTTTTGAGTTGTCTCCAAAGCCCAACCCAGCCGACGCTCCAGCCGCGATGGCGATGATATTCTTCAATGCGCCGCCAAGTTCGATACCAACCAAATCTTTACTTGTGTAGACCCGAAACGTGGGTCGATGAAAAACCTGCTGTACTGCCGCCGACGCACCAGCCACCTCGCTCGCAGCTACAGCCGCGCTAGGCATATCGCGGCACACCTCCTCGGCCAAAGTTGGGCCGGACAACGCCGCCGCCTTGGCCATCGGCATAGTCTCACCGAGGATCCCGCCCATCGTTAGTCCGCTCTCAAACTCGATACCCTTGGTCACGCTTACCGCTACACCTTCAAACTTAACTAGGCGAGTCGTAACCTCGCGAAATGACCGCGAAGGCACTGCCAACACGACACATCCCGCGCCGTCCACCGCTTTGGCCAAGTCGGTCTCAGTCGGCAAATCATGAGGCAGGTCAACCCCGGGGAGATAACGCTCATTGCGCCCTGTCTGGCCCAGCAAGGCCAACGCGGCGGCATCGCGTCCCCATAGACAAACTTCGCCTCCGTTCGCATGCGCCACCTTCGCTAATGCCGTCCCCCAAGCCCCCGCGCCGATCACTGTGATTTTCATTTTGCCGGTTCCTTTCGACTACCCCATGCTCGATTCTCGGTGCCGTTCATAAGTCGTTGGATGTTTTTCCTGTGCTTCCAAATCGCCATCGCGCCGAGGAATAAAAACATCCAAAAAAGCAGACCAAATCGGTTCGCGGCACTGCTTGGCAAAGTGACAACACCAATCGGCAACGCCACTGCAGCGGCTATCGACGCCACCGACACGTAGCGACTGACTACGAAAAAAATAATCCACGCAATGAGACAGACACCGAACGGCAGCGGCGCAAGCGCACCAACAACCCCGGCTGTAGTCGCAATGCCTTTGCCGCCCTTGAAACCGAGCCAGCAGGGGTAATTGTGCCCGAGGATAGCAGAGACACCAATGAGTAGTTGTAGTGTCTTCAGTTCGGGCAATTGGCCATCGGGAAACAAACCGACAACGAAAGCCGGGAAGAATAAACATGGCAAAAGCCCTTTAATTATATCGCAAATCAACACCGTAACACCCATGCCCTTGCCTAGTATGCGAAAGACATTAGTCGCACCGATATTGCCACTGCCCACGGTACGGATGTCTACGCCCTTGAACCGACCCGCGAGTAGACCGACTGGCAGAGAACCAGGCAAATATCCCACAAGAACAACGGCCAACCAGGCAAACGCCTCCATGCGCGGACTGTAGTGGCCCTGCTTCATGGGCAGCAAGACGTTTCCCAATGGAACGTGCGGATTGCCTTCAGCGGCCCTTGGCCGTTAGGTTCCCGGCAGTTTGGAGGCTCATACACCCATGATTGAGGTACAACACCTGACCAAGCGCTACGGAAAATATGTGGCTCTGGATGGAGTGTCGTTCTCGGTTGACCCCGGCGAAGTCGTCGGTTTTCTCGGACCAAACGGCGCCGGTAAAAGCACAACGATGCGTATTCTCACCACCTTCATGGCGGCGACCTCGGGGATGGCTCGCGTAGGGGGCAACTGCGTATTCGAACAGCCAGACCGGGTGCGGGAGCGGATCGGTTACATGCCTGAGAATAATCCACTACCGCAGGACCTGCGCGTGGCGGACTACCTTAATTTTCGTGCCGAGCTCAAGCGATTGACCAAAAGAGAGACTGCCGAACGCGTCACCGAGGTGCTTGAGCAGTGCTACATCACAGACGTAGCCAACCGTTTCATCAGTCAACTCTCGCGCGGCTATCGACAGCGGATAGGCATGGCCGATGCGCTGTTAGCCAAGCCGGAGTTGATTGTGCTCGACGAACCGACATCCGGCCTCGACCCCAACCAAGTCCGTTCGGTGCGCCGGTTGATCCGCGGGCTGGCTGGAAAGCATACGGTTCTGATTTCTTCACACATCTTGTCCGAGATCGAGATGACCTGCGACCGCGTGGTCATCCTCCACAAGGGGCGACTTCTGGCCAGCGGAGCGTTGAATGAATTGATGGCCCGTATCAACGCAACTGTAACTACTGAAGTGCAAGCGTCACTGCCTGAGGTGCATCAGTGGGCTGCCAATCTGTCCCTTGGCCAAGCGGAGGTTGCCAGTCAGCCAAATGGTTATGTGCGCTGCCAGTTTACCGCTGGGGCAGCTGGTGACACACGCGAAAAAATTTATGCTGCAGCAAGTGAACGAGGCTGGCCGCTACGAGAACTCTCCCGACAGGCTCCGTCGCTTGAGGACCTGTTCGTCAGCCTGACTCACGGAAAGGGAGATTCGCAATGAGCATCTTTCGCGCGTTAGTACGCAGGGAGTTGTCGGCATTTTTCCAAGGGCCGACCGGATTCATCATCATCGCAGCCGTGATGTTCTTGATCGGGCTTGGCTTTCTCGTGGTGCTCTCCGGATTAAATGGCGAAGCCACACCTATGCCAGTAACGCAAGTGTTTTATGGCACTTACTTTTTCTGGGTAATCCTGCTGTTGATCGCACCAGTGATCACCATGCGTAGCTTCGCGATGGAACGGGCCAGCGGTACGTACGAGAGCCTGATGACCGCGCCGGTCGGTGACTGGCAAGTGGTACTGTCGAAGTTTACCGGGGCGCTGATCTTTTACATGATCCTCTGGGTGCCGCTGCTTGTCTGCTCAATGGTAGTTCGATTTTATGTAGGCGAATCAGCGGTACTTGGACTGGGTACGATGTTCACATCAGCACTGGGCATCCTGATGGTGGGTTGCCTTTACATGTCAATCGGTTGCTTCGCATCGGCGCTTACTCAAAACCAGGCAGTCGCGGCGGTGAGCGGATTTGCTTTGGGAGCAGCACTGTTTTTCACTGGATTTTTTTCATATTTCGCTGGTGACCGGGCGGACTGGCTATCACAACTGGCCCGTCATATCTCGCTGGCCAACCACATGGAATCGTTCGCACGCGGCATGTTAGATCTCGGGGCAATTGTGTTCTTCCTGAGTCTGACCGGGCTGTTTTTGTATTTCACCCACAAGGTTGTCGAGAGTCGGCGCTGGAAATAACTAATGGAAGAGCCGACAAAATTTGCCAGTTTTTCGCCAACGATACGGCGCGTGATTTCNCGGCGCGTGATACTCGCNGCACTAATGGCCGTCGTGTGCGTGCTATTGGTGAACATACTGGCGCTGCGCAACCCCGCAAAGTTTGCTCTTGCCAAGTCGGCCGACCACAGCTTATCGCCGCTCACAAAAAAAGTCCTCGGTTCACTGACGAATGACGTGCGCGTGGTGGCTCTGTTCGATATGCAGTCAGACCTGTTCGAACCGGTCAGAAATCTGCTGNTCGAGTACGANAATATNTCGCCGCGGGTGAAACTGGAACTGATCGACCTTGCCCGTGACCCCACCCGCGCCGAAGCCGTNCAACAGGAATTGCGCTCACCAGCCAACGCGCCGGGNAACCGAGTGTTGTTCGCCGTGAACGAACGNGTCAAGGCAGTCAACGACAGCGAATTGTCCATCCTCGACTTTTCCGAGTTCATGGAAAANCGCGAGGCACGCAGAACTCACTTCGCCGGGGAACAATTGTTCACCTCTGCCATCGTTTCTGTAAGCGAGAGAGAACAAACAAAGGTCGGGTTCGTCACCGGTCACGGCGAACATCGTGCCAACGACCAAGACGGCCAGTGGGGTTATTCAAAGTTCGCTATCATGTTGCAACAGAAAGGTTTTCTCCTNCAGGAAGTCTCGCTGGCCGGTACAAACTCAATCCCGCCGGACTGCCGATTGTTGATCGCCGCCGGGCCCCGTACCCCGTACAGTTCGGATGAGCTGGACAAGCTCCGCAAGNACCTCGGCACCGGTGGCAGCCTCTTTGCATTGTTCAACTTTTATTCGCTCCAGCGCCCAAGCGGCTTGGAATCGTTCCTCGCCGATTACGAGTTTGAAGTCGGCATCAATCAGATTTCCGACTCGAAAAATGAACAGTCCGGAGAAAGCAGCCTGTTGCTGGTCGAGGATCTCGGAAGCCACCCGATCACCAAGCCGATCCTNGGCAGTCGCTTGCAAATGGTGCTNCCNCGCTCAGTCGGTTTCCCCGAACAAGAAGAGGAAAACGACAACCCACCGCCGGTGTCGGTGCTCGCGTATTCGTCCGACTCCGGCCAAGCGGTAGTACAGACTCAANACAATCAGGGNGCCTTGGAGAAGCAGGGTANGATTCCNCTCGTNGCNGCCAAAGAGCACACCAACGATAGCCAGCCACCGNCANGGATCGTCGTNACGGGTGATTCGCTGTTCCTCGGCAACAGTGCGTTCGATGCCGGGGTCAACCGGGATTTTGCCAACCTCGCTGTCAACTGGCTNCTCGAACGAANCCATCTNCTGGANATCGAGGCACGCGCTGTCACCGAGTACCGCATCAGCCTTTCCCGCGCGGAAATGAACTCGATCACATGGGTGCTGCTTATAGTNCTNCCAGGCGGCACGCTTGGCATTGGNTTACTGTGGTGGCGGCGACANATGAAACGATCATGAACCCGAAAGAGCTCAAATGGCTGAGCGTGTTGGCGGCTTTNCTGGCCNTGGCCTACTTGATCGACAGCCTGATGNNGCCCCGCGGCCAAGNGCTTGACCAANTGGAGCGTCTNTTCCCNGGTCTCNCCGCGGATNCNATCGAATCGTTCACCGTCACCCGTGGCTCGACCAATATCGTAGCCCAAAAATCGAACGGCCAATGGCGCGTGGCCGACCCGGATTACCCAGCAAACCCCGAGCGGCTTCAACGCTTGGCCAAACGACTCTCCGAGTTGAGCGTCAGCCAGCGCATTGCCGAGACAGATTGGACCGAAACCGGCAACGAAAACACGTTCGGCCTCAACGACGAAAGTCGGGCAATCGTTCGCTGGAAGAGCGGCGGGAAAGAGCAGTCCATCGAAGTCGGCGCACCGGCCTTGTTCGGGCGACAAACCTACGTTCGCCTTCCCGGTACGCGAGACGCAATCCTCGCCGACAACGATCTAGCAAACTGGGTGCCACGCAATGCCAACGACTGGCGTGACCTGCGTCTCGTCCCGGAGAACCTCGATTTCGATTCACTACGATTCTGGGGCCAAAACCGCACGGTTCAACTGGATCAGGATACCAGCGGCACTTGGCGGATGAAGGAGCCGATCGACACCAGGGCCGACCAGTCGGTTATACTGCAACTCATCAAACGCATGCAACTCGCGCGTATCGTGCAGATTGCCCCGGATAATACAACGACTACGATCGAACCTGACGCCACCGTGCGCTTGGCCAAGGGTGAAGAAACGCTGATCGAGCTTTCTTTGCATAAACCAGGAGACGAGGAGAACACAAATATCTGGGTGACGCATTCCACCCGTGGACGCGTTGCGATTCAGGACGATGGACTGTTAACTCTGCTGCGGCTACCACACGATCAATTCCGCAACCACGCCATCTTCCGACGTCCTCTGAACGAGGTCTCCATGATCACAATAGATACAGTCAACAAGTTCACCGTAAACCGGCAGCCAGACAACTCATGGCAAGTCAACGGAAAGCGGACATTCCCGGCTGATACGCTGCTGGTGAACAACATGCTAGCGACCATACGGGACGGACAGATAATTGATTTCGTAAAAGACAACGCCACCACGGTTGACTTTAAAAAAGAAGGATTGGACATCCCTTGGATGAATCTCCAGATCGATGGAGAGTCCGCAACTTCTGGTGCATGGAGTGAATCGATATCTTTCGGCACATTCGACACCAGCCGAGTGCTATCCCGACTGAATGTCGAGCCGACTATCGTTGCACTGAACCGTGCCCAAGCGATCCTGCTGCCGAAGGAGGATTTTAAGCTACGCGACCGCCGGCTCTGGTCATTTGCGACAAATCAGGTTGCTGCCATCACTATCACCCTGAAAAACAAGCCGACACGTTTCCAACGCCTACCCAATGCCACATGGCGCAACGCACAAAACAAAGTACTCGACCAGATTCAGTCCGCGATGCTGGAGGAATCCATATACAGAATGGGCGTAATGACCGCCGTTGAGTGGATCGGTGAGGGAAATGCCGCCGTCAAGGCTGCAGCCATTAAACCCGGAGAAAACCAGATGATGGCTGAAGTTGACACCGCCGACGGCCCCCAAAAGTTCACCCTCGCCTTCGGCAACAAGGATCCGCTTGGCCGCACCCGCGTGA